>NZ_JBFOCK010000026.1:0-114140 GCF_040907765.1 Aeromonas sp. s9 | reverse complement strand
CGCGAATTCAACTTCGAAGTGCGACACTCGCCTATGCCGCCTGACGGTACTCTTCGAATACCTTGACAGGCTGCCTGAATCCGAGACATTTCCGAGGTCGTAGGTTGAGCCACTGCTCCGCTCTCCTGACATCCTCGTCCGTGACCTCTCTCAGGTCTGTTCCCTTTGGGATAAACTGCCTCAACAGCCCATTGCTGTTCTCGTTCAGACCGCGCTCCCACGAAGAGTAAGGGTGCGCAAAGTAAGTCTCGGCACCCAGCGCTTCCTCTATCGCCTTGTGTTCGGCAAACTCGCCGCCGTTGTCAAAGGTGATGGTATGCACCTGCTCGATGTAGGGCGTTAACATCTCGATTATCGCATCCCGCACCACCCCAGCCTGTTTGCTCGCGACCCGCTTGACCAGATAGAGCCGGCTCTTGCGCTCCACCAGGGTGACCAGTGCACCTGTGCCTTGCTTGCCCAGCACCGTGTCCGCCTCCCAATCACCGAGCCGCTCCCGGCTATCGACGATAGCCGGCCGTTCATCAATAGAGCGGGCTTCCTTGATGGGAGAACGCAGGCTGCTCGCCCCCTTGCGGTAGCGCTTGTGGCCCTGGCGCAGATGGCGGTACAACTGGCCACCCCGGGCTTTGTCGGCGGCCACATGGCGGTATATCCACTCGTGACTCACCATGAGGCCTATCTGCTTGCCCACCGCGCTTATCTGCTCCGGGCTCCACCACCAGGCGAGTGTCAGCTCGACAAACTGGATGACATCGGCAGATAGCCGAGATTTGGCCGCACTGGCCCGTCGGTGGGTGGCGTGCTGATGCGCATTGTCTGGCTGGTAGCCCTGCGGCCCGGCGTTACGACGCAGCTCCCGGTAGAGGGTGGAGCGATGAACGCCAATGGCGCGTGCGGTGGCAAGGATGGACATCCCCTGTGCGCGAAGCACCGATAACTGGTATCGTTGCCCCTCGGTCAACTGCTGATAGCTCATGGTGATACTGCTTTTACTTTGGCGAGCAGAAGGGTACCACCAATCAGCAGTTGGCCACCTCTCGCCATTCATCCATGAGTGTCGCACTTATTATCTGAATTCCCGCCTTGCTGAGATTTTTCGGTTCTTTTCCTAAGGAAGAGAAATCGATTGCTTTAGCAGAAAGCATTATTGATGGAGAGCTGTCCGGCGGCACCCCTCAAGTAAAAGCTAGGGCGCTAGCGCTAATTGCAAGATACTTATGTGTAGGAGAAAGGGCTCAGCTAGCGAAAAAATGGCTATCATGTTCTAAAAAATTGTGTCAAACGGAGGAGGCTGCGATAGCACAGGCCTTTATCGATGCTATTGAATTGAACAGAGTAGATGCGGCGTCTGGTTTGCTTGCAGGGGGGGCTTCAAATTATTCTGCCTTTTTTATGATTAAAAAAATAGTAGAAGGAAACGACGCTGCTTTGCTCTGGTTAGAAAGTGCAGGATTAAGCTCTCAAGATTTAGACAATGATGGCAAAGTCTTTTTGGTTTCTACATTGTTGATAGAGCATCAATGGGAAAAGGCTTTAGATTCGGCGCAGACGATAGGCGACGCATCATTTTATATTTCACCAGCACTGGCGCAGATTTCTGCGTTTGCATTCTTGGTAAATGCAATTAAGGCTGTTGAACTCCGCGAGAGCGTGTTGGCTTTTATTCCTTTAGCAGCAGATAAGTTTCCACTTGCAGATGATTCTGAATCGACAGCGCTTAGAAATAGAGCTGTCGAACTATTCAAATGTTGTTCAGGTCAGGCAAGGCACCTCGGTGCTGAAGATGTCGCTAATATATCAGATAAATATGTGCTGTGGTTACAGCTTAGAAACAGTGAAACACACGAACAAGCAATTTTAGAACTTGAGAGCTACTTTGTTAGTTACACTCAGAAAACACTTGAGAATTTGTCATTGGCATTTGCTTTTGGAATTGAAATCGATTTTGATGCGATAGAAAAGGAAGTAAATAGACAAACAGCACTAAGTCCAGAGAATGATGCAACTCTTGGTTTAGCCAGATTTGTATTGGCACAGGTACAAAAGCCAATATCGGCAGCAGTGGATTATATTAACCGCCACAGAACTCAAATGGAAGCCGCCGTTAATTCCAGTGCAATTAGTATGCTAGAGATAGAGGCATTAGCGAAGTCAGGGTTGGTCGATGATGCACAACAGCTTTTACAGAAGGTCGGGAATTCTGGAGCGTCAGATGCTGATGTCAGAAAGTTGCAAAATATCATCGAATCAGTTAAGGGGGCTGACCCAGTTGCATTAGCTATAAGTCAATATCAACAAAGTGAAGATACAAGTGATCTTGCTCATTTGGTAAATTTGTTAGAAAGGACAAATCGAGGTAGTAAATACTACTCATACTGCCGAGATCTTTTTTACCGTACAGGCCAGGAAACTGATGCTATCAGAGTCTGTAATGCGGCCTGTTTATTGGGGCGGTTTGCTGAACTTCATCAGTTTTTATTAGATAAGATAGATCTTGTAAAAAGAAGCGAGAGGCTGCAAGCCCATTGGGCTTGGTCTCTTTTTAGAAAAGGAGACTTAATCGGTGCTCATGAACAGATTGTTCGATTGAAGCAGTATAAGTCGCAACAGACTGATCTTAAAACTCTTGAGATCAATCTATCTATATTTGGTGGTGACTGGGAGTCTCTTAGCATTTTTGTGGAAGATTGCTGGAATAATCGGGATGAGTTAAAGGCCAATGACCTTTTACAAGCTGCCCAGTTAGCTAAAGCAATTTCTCCACGGAGAGCAAGGCAAATTTTAGATTTCTGTACAGGAAAATATATGGATGATCCTCAAGTGCTAGCATCATCATACTTCATCGCTACAACAATGGGCACGGAGGACAATCAAGAAACATCAGCATGGCTCAATAAGGCAATAGATCTCTCTAATGACAACGGTCCATTGCGAAGGGCTTCATTCGAAGATGTAAGGGAGATGGTGTCCGAGGCTAGAGAGAAAAATGAGAGGGTCTATAAAGCCTATTTAGATGGCGATGCACCCATTTTTACAGTGGCGGAACTATTGAATAAGACAATGTCTGATTTTTATCTGATCCAGCCATTTGAAAATAAAAAGGCTAAAGATATAAGGCGGAAAAATGTAATTCCGCTATTTCATGGTGTAAGGTTGGATCAGGTCATTGTTGGTAATACAATTGTAGTCGATGCTTCCAGTGCTTTGGTGATGGAAAATATTGGGATATTAACCCATCTGTTTGATTGTTTTGAAAAAATAGTTATCCCGCATTCTTTTATGCGATGGCTTTTTGAAGAGAAGCAGAAAGTTGCTTTTCATCAGCCGAGCCAAATTGAAAAGGCAAAGTATTTTGAGCGGCTTGTTACTGATGGCAAAATTTCCGTTTTTCATCCTAAGAAAATTAATAATCCTGAGCTGGCACTAGATGTAGGTGAAGAGCTTGCGTTTATGCTAGAAGAGGTGCGTGAGAATCCTGCGAATGAGTCGCAATCTGTGGTCGTGTGTTCCTACCCTGTATATAAGGCAGGAGGCACCTTTAGAGAGGTGGAAGCTGACCTTTCTTTATTTCATCACAGTCTGACTTCATGTTCCCAATTAATAAAAAAACTCAAAGATCTAGCCGTAATCACTGAATTTCAGTGTGTTAAAGCCTTAAATTATCTTAGCCAGCACGAAAAAGAATGGCCTGTCGATCTTGAAGTGGTCAGTGGAGCACGATTATTTCTCGATTCACTGTCAATTACCTACCTGATTACCGTTGATATGCTTGATAGACTTAGCGAAGCCGGATTCGAAGTGTATGTATTTAAGGGCGAGCGTGATAGATATAGAACGCTGATAAACTACGGTTCAGTTGTCGAGCAGGCAGATTCGAAAATAGAAAGTATAAGAAAGTTGTTTTTTAATGGGCTTACATCTGGGAAAGTTACACTCGCTGAAATACCTTTAAAAAAAGACCAAGTAGCTGCTTCTGAGAACAATTATGCCAAGCCAACAGAAGAGCTTTTTGAGGCGCTAAAAATATGCGATGCAGCTTTGATAGATGATCGATTTATGAATAAGCATCGAAATATTGCATTTGATGAAAGAACAGTACCAATCTATACATCATTAGACTTTATCGAGACGCTACACCATAAAGGACTTATTTCTAAAGCTCAGAAGCTTGAATTCAGAACATTACTTCGGGAGTTTGGGTTAGAGATTGTTAGCATTTCCAGTGAAGAGCTTGAATATCACCTAAATCACTCCGTTATGTCTGATGGTGAGTTTAAACCAACTAAACAGCTAAGAATGATAAGAGAAAATCTGTTTTTGATCAGGATTAGTGGTCTGGTTCAGCTCCCAAGAGATGCCCAGTGGCTACATGAGACGATGAAGACTATTGCAAAAGCAATAAAAACTCAGTGGACCGCCGATATCTCACCTGAACTAAGTCGCGCTAGCTCCTGCTGGCTATATGAGCTTATGGGTTATAGGGAGTGGGCCCAAGCTCATAAAATAAGAGGGGATGAAGGTATGGCCTATTTAGGCGAGGTTATTAAAGTGAATTCAGTGTTGATTCCGCCGGAGTCTTTATCAGACGAGCAAAAGAAAGGCTACAAAGCATGGTTGGATGAGTTTGTTTTGGGGCCGCTAAAGGATAATGACCCGTGGAGCTTTAAGACTGTAATTGATTCGATGAAGTCGGAGGTTAAAAGTATCGCTCAGAAATCGATACTGGAGGAAGAGGTTTATGACTAACTCATATTCAGTGCGAGCTTATATGGTTTCGCACACTCTCAATTTATTCCCCAGTTTGGTGAGAGAGGAACTATTATCTGATAGTAAGTTGTTGGAAGAACTAGAGCTAGTAACAGATGTCACGATTAGTTTTGGTGATAAAGAAGTCGCATTTTCCAGAACCGCTCTCTTTAAAGCTATTCGCAGTACTTTTGACAATGTCGAGGAAGAGTCCTCCTTAGAGGATATTAATCGCAATGTTTGGTTTCTACGAAATATTCCAGAAGAAAGTTCAGCATTTTCTTTAACCAAAGGTGATGTGCAGATACTTAATAATAGTTTTTGGCCGCTTTTGGGAGATATCGACAGACGGTTAAGTATATTTGAGACAGTAGCGAAGAAGAGTTGCCTTTCGAAAGAGGAGTTTGAGTACTGGAGAGCAGTTCTCTCAATGGAGGCAGTAAGTGATGATGATGTATCTGACTTGTTGCTTGATTTGGATTTATCACCAGCCCACATTAAAGGTGTGTTAAAGAATGAGTTTCAAGGACCATCAAATAGTGTTTCAACACTGGTCCCAAATGAAATTTGTTATTATGAACGGCTTGTGGGTAAGTACAGCGGGAGTAAAAACATTGAGGAGTTCTGTAATAATGAACTCAAGCAGTACCTCGAAGGTAGAATAGAAGGTGGAGTAACTGAAAATAATTTATTGCTTTGTATGCATAAGTCAATATCAAAAGTCATTTCAACTAGGCTCGTTGACGAAGATTCGTATCAGTCAATAGCAAAGCGAGCAATTGAAAGCAGTCATCCGATACTTTTGATATCTTGCCTTGAAATCGGTATTTTGAAATTCGCAAATTCATTAGATGCGACTCTTAAAGCTCTTTTTGAGAGTGTGTCGGCTGTAAAAACATTAGAAAATCTACGTCTTTTTTGCTCGATGGCTGTTTTCGTCGATGGTGAACTGGCGCGACTTCAGATATTTCGCAGTATGCCACCATTCTACCGGCGTCTCGCTTCACTTGCCCAGTCAGCCTTAATTGTTGAAGCTGCACTGGAAGAAAATGTTACCTTTGACAAAGTAGAGCAATGGGCGGCTCAACAGAGAGGGCTTTATTTTTACTGTCAAAATTTTATTGATCTACTAGAGGAGCCAAGATGGTTACCAACGTACTTGACAGCAGATCAATTCATTAATGAGATTTATGGGCGGGTATATAATGTATGTCAAGAAGTTGGTGAATTCGAGATCGCTGAATGTCTGCAAGAAGAGCTTATGACTGGTTCTCGACTCAATATGAATTCGTTTTTACCTGGACCGTTGGAAGGTAACTCTATTCCAGCTGATGTGCCGAGAGAAATATTTAATTTGCTTGATAAGCAAGTCGGCGCTAATGTTTCATTAGCATCGTTCAAAGTTTTGATGAATTCAGCGCCTTTCTGGAAAATTGATGAAAAATATTTGGAACATACAGTTTCGCTATTAGAAAGCGCACAGCATAAGTTATCCTCGGTAAACGATAAAGATTCAGTCTATCAGGTGCTGAACGGGTTAGCGCAAGTTTCTTGTCTGACTAGAAGCAGAAAACTTTCTGCGTCGGTAGTGATTTTAAGTCGTCTATATCGGGACTATATTGATGTGGACTCTGAGCCCGAAAACTATCTTTCATTAGGTTTAGTCGCAGGAGCTGCCTTTGAGGATAAGAATGACTGGGCTGAATATATAGGGCAATGGTGTACAGAATTAGCATATCTGCCAATCAGTGATGATGCAATTTTTAGAATAGAGGCAATGCTCGAAAGGCTTTGCATCTTGGAACCTTATTTGTATCACACCTGTTCAAAGGCTCTAGACATATTTAAGATGCTGAGTAGAAAATAATTTGTATTATCAACTGGTGTCCTGACATTAAGGGAAGGTTAGGGAAAGAGCGAATAAGTCCTTGATGTGAGATCATAAGCCTCTATTGGTATGTACAGATCTAGTTATCACCTGACACCGGCCTCAAACCGGTGTCTTGTTTACGCTATTTTAGTGCGCACTTCCTTCGGTATCAATTTCAGACTCTTCTTGAACATGTTGTAGGGGGGTTGACCCTCCATCATCCTGCCTTGATGTGACCGCTGGGTGTTGTAGTGCTCCAGGTAGCTATCCTGGTCTGCCTGCATCTGTTCTACCGACTCATACCAGGTCGTCCTCCCCTTGATACGGAAGTGTTCATCCAGCAGTGTGCGATGCAGTCGCTCGATAAAGCCGTTGCGCTGCGGCCTGCGTACCTTGGTTGTCCGGTGCTCAATCCCCTCCAGTTGCAGGAACAGCTCGTAGGGATGGTGGTCAGGTCGTCCACAGAACTCACGCCCGTTGTCCGACAAGATGGTATAGATCAGTGCCTCGTGGGCTTCGAAAAACGGCAGTACCGTTTCATTGAGCACATGGACCGAGGTCACCGGCAGCTTGCTGGTGTAGAGCCCCCAGGCGTGGCGACTGTAGCAGTCCAGCACTGTTTGCAGATACACCTTACCAACCCCCTTGAGCGCGCCGACGAAGAAGGTATCGACCGCCACCAGTTCCCCGGTGTAGTGGACCTCAATCTGACGTTCGCGAAACTCGGGGCTGAAGCGCTCTAACAGGCGAATTTGCTCGTCATTGAGCTCAATGGTCTGCTCACGGTGCGTTTTCTCAAGGCGCAGCAAGCGGTCGTGTTTGGAGAGCAAGTCGTGCCGTTGCCACACGCCACGCACTCCACCGGCACTGACGTTGATACCATGCAGAGCCAGTTCTTGGGCGACCCGCAGTGGGCCATGGGTTGGTCTGGTGAGGGAGTAATCGAGGATGGCCTGTTCAATCTCGGGAGCGACCCGATTGGGATGAACCCCTTTGCAGCCGGGCAATTTGTCGAGCAATCCCTCGGCACCATAGGTCTGGTAATTACGGCGAATTTCGTAGAACTGCTGACGGCTGTAGCCGATGAGCTTGCAGGCTTTGCTGACGTTATTGAGCTCTTTGGCGAGCTCTAACAGGCTGAGTTTTACCGGTTGATGAGTCAGGTGATGCCCGGTTGGGAAAAGACCAAAGCGAAGCTGGATGGCATGTCTAATCGCTTGTTGACGTGAGTTATCCGCTCGTCAGTCACCCACAGCCCGGCAGGCCACCCTTGCCGGGCTGAATTTTTTGGTATGGATGCATTGATTGCTCTTCGCATGGAGCCTTTTGTAGCCCAAAATGGACATTTTTTCTGAGCGGAATCACCAATCGCCTCAGAATAATGTTCTATATCCGCCACCCTCTTATGTCAAAAAAGGAATAAAAAATATTTGCTTATTATTTATAAAAATAAATATTCGTGATTATGTATGCTTATGTGATTTTTTATAACTCTATGTTTTTTAAGATAAAAAATGAAATTTTGTTGAGTGTGGCATTTTTGCCATGATAGCGTCGATAGTTATTATTTATAAAAATAAATAAGTAAAAACAACGTCTTACGTGCGCCATTGCGGTTGACGACTCCCTGCCCAGTTACTAGGTTGTATGCAAGTCAGGTAGGAGTAGTCATGCAGCAAAAAACGGTTCAGCAGCCCATCGTCACCGATGCGGAGATCGCAAAAACAGAACGGTACAACCGCAGTATCCAGGCTCGGGGGTATCGGCCCTGGGTCACGGTGCGGCAGTCCCATACCTATGGTCAGGGGCAGATTGTGTATAGTCACAAAACTCGGCGTGAGCATCATCTGCTGAGTCGTGGCGAGAGGGCACCATTTTTCTATTTCGAACGCGATCCAACTGTTATCGACATTCTCGAACAGTATCCGTTACCACTGCATGAAACGCTCAAAATTGCGGCATCTCTGCACATTGTCCATCCTGGTAATTACAAAGAGCGGGCGAATTATGGTGGCCGCATCCCAGCCAAAACTATGACTCAGGATTTTGTCATTATTCGGCAAACGGAGGCAGGGAAGCATATATTGAGTCCATATAGCTTCAAATATTCTGATGCGCTGGATCCAGAAATAACATCCCCCCGTGTTGTTAATCGTACAAGGGCAAAGGAGAAAATTGCCATTGAATATTGGCGTACTCAAAATATTGACCATGTGCTGTTAACGGAAAAAAGCTTCGATAAAGTACATATATATAATCTGGAGTTCCTACGTGAGTGTTTTGATACGCCTGAGTATATTCAGGTATCTGAGGCCATATACCTCATTATATTGGGACGAATCAAACATCACCTGATTGCCCGTCCCTCAAATACCTTGTTAGTGTTGATCCAGCTGGTGGCCAAGGAGTTGAATATTTCTGACGTGCAGGTGAAATGTGTATTTCAATATGCAGTTTACCATGGTGTTATAATCGTTGATCTTACACAACGTTTAGAGTTGTATAGGCCTGTGCCATTCAACGAGGTGGTCCATGCGAGTTAACCAGAAACTGATCACTAATACAAATGGTGGTTCAGAGTTTCTGATTGTCTCTATTTGTTATGACATGGGGTTGTTAGCTGTAAGTGAATTATTAGATGGGCCACCAAAACGGCCGACTAATCTATTAATCGAGAATGTCGAGTCTAATATTGAAAGTGGTGAGTGGACTCTGGCTGAACATCAATTTCCAAAAGTTTTATTTTCCTCTGATAGTGAGCTAGAACCTCAATGGATCAAGATTCGCAATGAGAGGTTGGCTGTAATTAGTCCGTTGCTTAGTCAGCCTGAATTGTTACATCGCTATTTATATGGTGATGCAAGTGGTATATTGAAAACATTGATTGAACATTCCGGCCGAAGTAGGAAATACATTTGCGCTCAATTGAATAGTTATTTCTTTTTTGGAGCTTTTCCAAATTCATTGCTTCCACACTATTTTAATTGTGGCAGCAACTTTCAACTACCAGATGTGCCATTGGGTCAGAAAGCAACCAAGAGTGGCCCAATTACTCGATATGGTACACCATATCGTGGCATTACTCAGCGAGATATTATACAAATTGAGCGTTTTTCAAAATCTATTAAATCTGGCTCTGAAGTGAGGTTGTCAGAGCTATACTTTGACTATTGTTTGAAATATGAATGTGTCAATGTTTTACCGAAGGGCATTGAGGATTGTGACATAGCAGAACCAATTAAAATGTTACTTCATAGGGAATATTTAATATCACCAAGAATATTTAAATATCATCTGAAAAAGTTCGTCAGTGATCTCACGTTCCTGAAAAAGCGAGTAGGCAGTATTAATTATTCCCGTGACCATGCAGGAAAACCAGGTCTTGCCCGTGCCGGCCTGCGGGGGCCAACGTCACGATATGAAATAGACAGTACTATTGCCGATGTTTACATCCGTTACCCGTACAGTAACGATGAGCTACTGAGTACTGGAAGACCGGTTATATATTTTGTCGTTGATACCGCCAGCAGTATGATTGTTGGATTGCATGTCGGTTTCGACTCGCCTTGTTGGCATGGAGCAAGTCAAGCATTATTCAATGCGATGAGTAGTAAGCGAGAGTTTTGTCGGCAGTATGGTGTGGAGATCGAAGAGGCTGACTGGCCCTGCAATTTACCATGTCGTGAATTAACGTTCGACCGGGGCTCTGAGAATACTGATACCAATATTTGCAGCCTGCTGCGCGGACTCATTGGTATCACAGTCGGTAATTTTAATGCCTATCATCGCGGGGATATGAAAGGCCAAGTGGAGAAAACTTTCGACATTATTCAGACTTTAGCGATCCCGTTCGAGGCAGGCAAGGTGGTTAAGTATCCACATAAGGAGGATCAGCACGCATCTCGTCGCCCCCTGTTGACGTATGAACAGTTCATGTATCGACTCATTAATATCATTATCTATTCAAATAATCATCGTCAGCGCGTGACCTCGCACAACCTAGAAATGTCACGTGATGGGGTTGGTTTTACTCCTCGTGATGTATGGAACTGGGGTCTGAAAAATTCAGTGATGGTGAGGCCTGTTCCCATAGACCGCCTGCGATTTGCGCTGTTGCCAGAGGATGAGGCTACGGTGCGTGCTGATGGGATATTTTTTCGAGGCCTTTACTATAGCAGTAATGAAATTGTTCGAATGCAGTGGCTGGATCAGGCGAAAAATCTCGGACGTTTCAAAATCAAAGTCAGGTACATAGATACATGTACTAATCATCTTTGGTTTAAAACTGAGGATAGTGATGAGGTCTATCAGGTTGAGCTGACAGATCGCAGTGAGGCATATCGGAATCAGGTTTGGGCAAATGTCATGCATCGCCTGTATATTGTTAAACAACAATTGGCTGCGTTGGATGAGAAGAGATTCAATGCTCGCGCAGTGTTAGAAATGGACTTTCGCGAATGTGATGAGGTAATTCGAAAAACTAATCGTGGACTGAAAAAATCCACTGCAAAAAATATACAGTCAGGAATGAAAAGCCATAAACAGGTCGAAGGGAACTTGCAACGTCATCATGAGGAAATGGCTATTGCTGCTGATTTAAGAAATACATGTCAGCAAGATAATTATATTAAAAAAACACCCAGTCAGAACCTTGCTGATCCGACAATATTTACAGTTCAGGAGAAATAGTCATGGCCGCACCTCAATATTACCCACATCCCAATTCAAAATATCGGGGAAACCCCTATATCGAGGGGCTTGGCTTGCCGCTCTCAACGGCACAATTTTATGCGAACTGTGAGATCCCTTTTCAGTGTGATCTGGATCTTGCAGGGGTGGATGAATCGCTGCATTCATATTTTATCCGCACAGCCATAGATCAACTGGCGGACGTGTATACCTCTCCAGATGAGGCGTACCGTTTATATGACCAAATACGACGAATGATCGAGGCCGGGTATACTCGACGCAATCCAGTGGGGGCAGATGTGCGCCGGATATTAGCTGCAATTGATCGTGACAAAGCCGAGCCATGGAAAGCCTCTCATGTACTGAGTCTTGGCTTGTCTGTTCAGTATAGCCTGTTACTGCTAGGGCTCAGCGGACGTGGGAAGAGCACGATGGTTAGGCAAATTTGCCAACAGATACCACAAACGATAGAGCATGATCGCTATACGGACCTGCATGGTCACGAAATTATTGTGAGTCGAGTGCAGGTGACCTATCTGTACATTGAAATTCATGATCGCCGTGGCCAAAAAGCACTTTTGCTGAACTTGTTAGAATCACTCGACGCTGTCACTGGTGAGAGTTATAGCCATACCCATAGGAACCGCTCTGTTAATGAGTTGATTTCGGTAGTGCAAAAATCGTTTATCGGCCATGGGGTTGGTTTGCTGATCCTTGATGAAGCGCAGAACCTGGCCAGGTCTGCCAAGAATGAAGTGATCAGTAACAACGAGAAAACGACCATGAAATTCCTAGAGGAACTATTAAATCGAGTGGGGATCCCGTTGATGTTTGTCGGAACATTGGCCACGATGAAATTGTTTGATAGCGAAATGACGCTAACCCGCCGAGCAACTAAAAATGGATTTATGCAGTTGGTAAGCTGCGATATAAATAGCTCATTTTGGCTGCGTTTTATCCGCCTGATATGTCAAACCAGATTTCTGAAAAACCAGAAAACATCAGAGGATGTGTTACGCCAACATATACATTATTTGAGTGCCGGTATCCCGGCTATTGCAACCAGTCTAGTTCGCGCCACGCTATCATATCTAACCCTGCTGAAACCAACAGATCAAGATCTCTCGATCGCAGCATTGGACCTATGTTTCAATCGCGAATTTAAAATCCTCCAGCCTGCGTTGAGTGCTCTGCGTAAAGGTGATTACTACCAATTTGAGGACTTATCGCCGATGTTACTGCTCGAATCAGTGGGAAATAGTCAGGTTGTTGATGGAGACGCATATTCAGCAGAAGGAGAAATCCTGCTGCAAGGCGAGGTTAAAATCACCAAAAAGCTGCCAAAAACAGAGGAAAAGAAGCTAAAAACTTTAGAGCAATTATCCCCGGATTCATTGCTGGGGCAACTCGGTTACTCTGTAGATAAGGGGTCGTGGAAATGATCCTCCATCGGCTGGAGTTGCTACCTGGTGAGCATTTAGGGGCGGTAGTTGGCCGGATGCATGTGCTGAGCACGCACGGGACGTTTACTGCAACGGCCCAGGTGCTGGGGCTGAGCAGCCCACAAATCCGTCCCCATCGTTTATGTCATCCCGACGATCCTGTCCTCGATACCCAATTTCGGGCCCGACACGTTCAACGTGCGTGGCAGGATCACTCTGTCGGCAATTATTTAGCTTCTTTTTTGACTCCGGATGAGCAGAGGATAGTGGCATCAGCATTGGCGGGCCGTTCTCAGCTTCGGTTACGGGTGACTGGCCTGCACAATGTACAACACCAATATTGGCGCTGGTGCGCAGACTGTATTGCCGAGGATTATGAGCTCCATGGTATGCCCTACTACCACCGAGATCATCAACTACCAGGAGTGTTCCATTGTTATCGGCATCAATGCGGTTTGTCTGGTCACTGCGCAGGCTGTGGTTTTTCTGCCAAATTATTGTCGGAACAACTGATCCCACCATACGAGGGCCTCTGCCCCCATTGTGGGCACTGGATGGGGGGATACGATGGTCATTTTTCCGAGCGGATGAAAGAGATTGAGTTGGCGTCGCTGGCATTAGCCCAGTCCGCGAGTGCTCTCACCCTGTGTGCGCTAACTCAGCTGGTGACTGATTCGATGGGCATCTCGGGCGAGGAGATGCGCACGGTCAAAAGTATCAAAACGATCAATGCGTGGTTTCAGCAGATGGACTCGCAATGTGATCCCCTGGCACTTACTGCGTATTTCACCAATAGTGGGGGGCCAGGTCAGGTATGGCAATTACCCCCACAGCTGCGCAATGCACGGGGCTACCATGAGAAGTCAGCCCGAGATCCGTTGCACCCTCTGGCCCATCTAATGATGTTGCAGCATGCAGGCGTCGATCTGGTGGGGCTCTTGGGATCTGAGGGGTGATCGGTGTTGACCTCGGTGATCCCCACCTATATTCCTGGCGAGTCGGCCTACAGCTGGGTCAGCCAGTATTTTGTTCATTCGGCCTACAGTGATCGAAACCATTTTTGTAACCAGCTATTCCACTGTCCTGCTGTTCGGTTGCATCCGGCATTACCAGGGCATATTGAGGCGGCTGCCCAGGCGGCGGGGGTGGATCCGCAATACCTGCTGCACCATGGCACGGGTTTCCCATTGTTCGCCCTGACGCTGAACAATAAGCACCAAGTCCACGCCCTGGCTGCCGCCATGCTGGGTGAGAGGAGGGGAATAATGGCCCTGTCAGGACAAGCCGCCAGCAAACTCGCCTTTGGTGTAGTTTGCCTGAAATGGTGTCCTAGTTGCCTGCTGGAGGATGAACAGACGTTTGGGGCCGGATATTGGCATACAGAGCATCAACTGTATGGAGTGACCGCCTGTATCAGGCATACGCTGCGTTTGCAAACCCTGGCGGCCAGCGCGGGAGGTATCGATCGGCGACTGCTCTTGCCCGATCCCGCCATGCGCTATGAGCAATCGTTGCCGTCCGAGCAAGAAATCTACCTTTCTTCATTTATCACCGAGCTGCATCGGTATCTGTGCGTCCAGTCGCCAGTGGCATCACCAGCTGAGTATTATCGGCGATGGCTGGGACAGCAGGGCTATTTGACAGCCCAAGGTCATCTCCGCAGTCAGGCCCTGTTGAAGGCTCTGAGTGCGTTCTGGCGGAGCCTGTTTACCGGCTCTGCCCCCATGGTGCCAGTGGGCCTGGCCAGTTATCAGTACATCTCGGCTCTGGTTCACGGAAATCGTAACCACCACTACCTAAAACACGCGGTATTGATGGCGTTTGTGAGCCGCAGCCCAGCAGAATTCTTTTCCATCGAGGAGCCACACGTGATGCCGGAGCCTGCCTCTTCTCCGAGTGACAGGCAAGCCGCCGAGCAAGCGGTGTTAAGGCTGCTGGCAGAACAGACCCCCATGCGGCAGATCGCCCGCCAGACTGGATACAGTGTCGGCTATATCAAGCAACTCGCGCTGCGACACCACCAACCTGTTGACCACCGTGCCAAGCGCATCACTGTGGAGGTTGAGCGGGGAATATGGCGTCAGGCGTTCATGGGGGGAGCACGGCAGCAGATCGCGCACAGTCATGGCGTTTCTGTCGGGGCGGTCGAAGCCATTATTCAGAGCCACCAAGGGCTTTCTGACTGGCGACGGCATTTGAAAAGGGTCAACCGTCTACGTGAGCACCGTGTAACGGTGGCTGCATATTTGGCACAGCATGCCGATGTCAGTCGAGGCTGTGTCGAACAGGTGTGTAGAACCGCATTTACTTGGCTCTATAAACATGATCGTGCTTGGTTGTATCAACAGTTACCTGCCGCCAAGCGAGCAGTTCACCATCCCAGTGTGGATTGGGAAGAACGGGATAGGAAACTGGCTGAGCAACTGGGGCTGCTGGCCGAGCAGGCAAGTTCGCTATCTGCATTGGAACGGGCAGTCGATAGGCCAGACTGCCTGAGGAAATACAAAACACGTCTACCGCTCAGTTACGCATTGGCTGTGCGGCTGGTTGCGGCGTATGCCGCTCAACATCCTATGCCCTGATGCTCGCCGTCGATACCTATACAGGTTCTGATATCAGGCATCACAACGAGGAGTATTGCCATGAAGGTCGAAGCAATCGTTCCTACCACACAGGTCGTCGATATTTTGTGCGATGTCTGTGGTGCTAGTACTACTAAATCGCTCGGTACGCAGGAATTCGGCACGCTGGAAGCTTGCTGGGGTTATGGTTCGCAGCACGATGGTGAACGATATCAGGTACACCTATGTGAAGGCTGCTTTTTTGGGGCGCTGGCCAACCTGAGACAGGAGCATCGGTTGATGAATATGTTTTCGGATGATTATCAACCCGCAGACCCTGATCAATTTGGGAAAATTGAAGGCAATCGAGAGCTTATCTAACCACGATTTGAGTGGTTGTGTTGATCGGCTCATCAAGTGAGTCGATTGGTCGAGGTCATCGGCTCATCAAGTGAGTCGGTTGGTCGAGGTGATCGGCTCATCAAGTGAACCGATTGGTCGAGGTTATCGGCTCATCAAATGAGCCGATTGGTCGGGGTGATCGGCTCACCAAATGAGCCTATTGTTTGTTCTTTATGGTATGACCCTTAATCAGCAGGGGATGCCATGCCTAATCCGGCCGACAAGATCGATAACTGCCTGCGCTCCCATAGGCGTAGTAATCACATCGGCCGGTTTTTCACCACCCAATCCCCACGCAGAGCGGGTGAGCCAGCTCATCGTTTTAGCAGTATCTCCCCGGTGTAGGGATATGGCTGCGTCCACTGCTAAGGCAACCCAGTAGACGCGATCTCCCTGAGCTGTCGATAAGCGATTGCCCCGTTTGATTTGGCGATTCAGTGTGTCTCGGCTAATGCCAATCATCTGGCAAATTGTTCGGGTATTAGACCCCAATAGCGAGCTCAGTTTGACGACGATCTCAGGAGATACACCAGACACTATGTGCTGATGGGCGGCTAGCCAGTTACGTGGTAGACCGAGCGACTCCAGAACAGATAGATTGCTGGTTGTGGGAGATTGCTCTACATGAGTCATTATGAGTCTGCGCCTCCGTCTGGGGGTTGTTGATGGCAGCCCAATGCGAATCATCACTCAGGAGTTCATTGGGTCATCATCTAGTTTGGGGCATTTCGCAAGCCGTTGGCTACAAAATTGACATCATGATGTAATTATATATAAATCAATACTTTAAGTTGGCCAACCCCGATTGGCTCAGTTATCGTTCAACACAAGTGTGCACCAATCAGTTGATGGTATCCATATGACAACCATTGTGCGCTCAATCTGTTCCCTTTCTGGCGACTATTGCTGCGAATAGAATCAGTCTATGCGCGGCCCTACAACCTATAAACATTCAATCCTCCAGAGCTGCCATGGCCCCAGGGGTAGAGAGGCCGCACAGGCGTGTGCCAACCTATGAGAGGTGTCATCTGATGACGAAAGTTTTCGTCTAGTTTCCGCTTTGCCGCCTGGCATCTCGCCCGAGCAGGACTATCGTCTGCCGGTGGCGAGTGGGTCATTGCGCTAAACCGATCAAAATGCCCGCTTGGCGGCCTTTCTTGTGGCAAACCAGAGCGGCCACCTCGCTGAGTCAAACTCACCAGCGATTTGTCTTAAACTTTCATCCCGATCAGGCCCTACCGAGCTTCGACAGAGGGTGTAAAAGTGGCGCTACATTACTATTTGGCTGCGAAGCGACCATTTTGCTAAGCGAACTCTGCCATTCAACATAATGGGCATTATGCGCTGACAGATTGGCATGGTGGCTTGCAATTGTGGAGGACAGTTCTTTATTCTGTTTACCATACTTTCAGTATGGCGACAGTCGTTATGGAGTAGCGTTAATACTACTCAAATAATATGGCTTGCATTGTAGGTTCTCGTAGTAGTCCAATGTGTTACATTCACAATTTCTGATGCTGTGCAACGGTCGGTTTCACGTCTAGGAATTGGGGGCATTCAGTTACCATTACCATTTAAAGAAATGGCTGTGAATTGCTCTGATTTTTCGGGTGGACTGCCCTGCCGGGATAGAAAAACCTCAGTATAGTCAGTGCAACTACATACAATCCGCATCCAACTATCCACACCCAACCATTCCAAGATTCGTGGGTTGCACTATACAAAAATGCAAAAATAAGTGGACCGATTACACCCGTGAGGTGTGTCAAACTGGTCAGCAACCCTTGCAATTGTCCCTGTGCTACCTGACCGACACGAACAGATATAATTCCCTGCAAAGCGGGAAGAGTTATGCCACCACAAGCGAGTAACAGCACAACTGGCCAAACCATCCAGCTTTGCGTAATGACTGCCAATAAAAGTAGGCCACAGCCATCAGCCAAGATGCCAACCACGATAGCTCTCTGTTCTCCCAAATGTTTAGCGATAAAACCAGCAGCAAGTCCTTGAAACAGAGCGTGTGTAAGCCCAAACACAGCCAATGAAACACCGACCATTACGCCATCCCATGCGAAGCGCTCTTCTCCGAATAAAACCCATAATGTTGCAGGGATTTGGCCAATCAATTGAATGATGAAAAAGACAACTAGCAATCCCGATAATGGGGAGATCATCTCGCGTATGGAGGATGTGGTTTCATTGATTGTTTCATTCTTTATCTCGTCACTAACCTGATTAGCATTATGGGTCTCATGTAAAATGAATAGGGAGACCAGAAATGCCAGCCCGTTAATGGCAGCAGCGAACATAAACGGTGCCTGTACCGAAAGTTGACCTGCAAAACCACCAATGACTGGTCCAGCAATCATACCGCCACCAAAACAGGCACCCATCATACCAAACCAATGTGTCCTGGATTCCTCAGGTGTGACATCGGCAATTGTTGAGGCTGCAACAGCTCCAGTCGCACCGGTAATACCAGCAATTAAGCGTCCCAGATACAACACCCACACTACGCTGGCTGTTGCCATTAATGCGTAGTCCAGTGTTGCACCTAAAAGTGAAAGTAATAATACAGGGCGACGACCTATGCGATCTGACCAGCGGCCGAGAAGAGGGGCAAAAATCACTTGCATCATTGCATACAGCGCCAATAAAACACCGTAGTTCTCCGCAACATTAGCCTTTCCAACAAACTCCCGTAATAACGCCGGTAAGACAGGCATAATTATGCCAATCCCTATGGCATCTAAAAAAATGATGACCAGTGCCATCATCACAGTGCGGTTCATAGTTAACGCTCTCTATCGGTGATAGGGTTTGAAAAGTAACTCTATCAGTGATAGATTGTCAACAGCGAAAGGAGATAGTGATGGCACGACTAAGCTTGGACGACGTAATTTCAATGGCGCTCACCCTGCTGGACAGAGAAGGGCTAGAGGGCCTGACTACGCGTAAGCTGGCGCAGTCCCTCAAAATTGAGCAACCGACTCTGTATTGGCACGTGCGCAACAAGCAGACCCTTATGAACATGCTTTCAGAGGCAATACTGGCGAAGCATCACACCCGTTCAGTACCGTTACCGACTGAGAGTTGGCAGCAGTTTCTCCAGGAAAATGCTCTGAGTTTCCGTAAAGCATTATTGGTCCATCGTGATGGAGCCCGATTGCACATAGGGACCTCTCCTACGCCCCCCCAGTTTGAACAAGCAGAGGCGCAACTACGCTGTCTATGCGATGCAGGGTTTTCGGTCGAGGAGGCTCTTTTCATTCTGCAATCTATCAGCCATTTTACGCTGGGTGCAGTATTGGAAGAGCAAGCCACAAACCCGACAGAATACAATACAGTGATGGACGCTGTGCCACCATTATTACAGGAGGCATTTAATGTTCAGACGAGAACCACTGCTGAAACGGCCTTCCATTTCGGGCTGAAATCATTAATAGTTGGATTCTCTGCACAATTAGATGAAAAATATATGTCCATCCAGGGTAATAATAAATGATGCTGTCTATGGGGCAGTGCTAACGGTAGTAATTTTAAATCTATCGCCAGTGATTTTTATTTTTCACGCGACAAGTATTCTTGAAAATGTGTATGTGCATAGCCTTTGATAAATTAGGGAGATCCGAACAAAAGGGGGATTTCTTTGCGGGTCTGGCGGTGTTTGCCATTGAACTCGTAGTCAGCGAAGGTCAGTTGATGGCTCACGTTGGTTCTCATCCATGGTACTAAGAAAATCTGATGATCTCGTGTCAAGGATTTGTTCGCACCCTCCCCATCACGTCAAATAGAGCCTGTTTTCCAACTTAAATGTCCTGTTTGCTCACGGAGCAGATGTAGTATTACTTTTGAGTTTCCAACTTAAATGTCACATTTGGTATCGTTAACTCATTGAATACTTTGATCTGCCAGTTTCCAACTTAAATGGTTGTGATCACGCCGTGAAGAGCTGACAGCCAATATGCACAAGGCCACCCCCAGGGGTGGCCTTGTTGTGTGTGGCGCCCGTGCGAACGGGCTACTCGCCCCGGCGCGCCGCCTCGATGGTGGCAATATCAATCTTGCCCATCTGCAGCATGGCCTCGAAGGCGCGTCTCGCTGCCTCGGGGTCGGGATCGCTTATCGCCTCGGTGAGGACCTGAGGGGTGATCTGCCAGGAGATGCCCCACTTGTCCTGACACCAGCCGCACTCGCTCGCCCGGCCGCCATGGTCGATGATGGCGTGCCAGTAGCGATCCGTCTCGGCCTGGTCCTGGGTAGCCACCTGAAACGAGAACGCCCAGTTGTGGCGGACCCCGGGCCCGCCGTTGAGGCCGAGGCAGGGGATCCCCATCACCCTGAACTCGACCGTCAGCACGTCCCCTTTCTTGCCGGCGGGATAGTCGGCCGGGGCCCGGTGTACGGCACCGACGGCGGAGTCGGGGAAGAGGCTGGCGTAAAACCGTGCCGCCTCCTCGGCATCCCCGTCATACCAGAGGCAAATCCTGTTCTTGACTGGTCTCATTGTGTCGCAGCTCCATCCTGGTGTTTGTCCTTCGACGCCCGTGAGCGGGCGCCCCGATGGGTATCCTGCCGCCCGCAGCGCCTGCGGCTTCGCTGGGTGACAAGCCAGCCTGTACGCCGTTTGCCACCCGCTTGGGGCTTGCATGATGGGGTCAAGTGTAGTGGCATGGGGATCCTGGTCACCAGGCCGGGAGCCGGCATGAAGGCCGCAGCAAGAGAGGAGTCTGCCATGGACAGTACCCAGCGATTCTCGACCCGGGTCGAGGCCTATGTGAAATATCGACCCGGTTATCCCGCCGCCATGCTGGATTTTCTGGTAAGGGAGCTGGCCATGGGGCCCGAGTCCCAGGTGGCCGACATCGGCGCGGGCACCGGCATCCTGACCGCCCCGCTGGCCCCCCGGGTCGCGCGGGTCTGGGCGGTGGAGCCCAACGACGATATGCGGGCAGCCGCCAAACGGCTGCTCGCCCAGGTGGGGAACATCGGCTGGCTGCACGGCAGTGCGGAAGCCACGGGCCTGCCCACGGGGGCGATGGATCTGGTGACGGTCGCCCAGGCGTTTCACTGGTTCGATCGCGCGGCTTTTCGGCAGGAGTGCCAGCGGCTGCTCAAGCCCGGTGGCCAGGTCGCCCTCATCTGGAATGACAGGCTGACGAACACCCCGTTTCTCAAGGCCTATGAAGAGGGGCTGCACGCCTACTCGGGGGATTACGAGGAGGTCAATCATCGCAACCTCGGCGAGGCGGATTTTCGCGCCTTCTTCACCGGGGAGTACCGGCTCGATCGCTTCGAGAACAGCCAGCTGTTCGATCTTGACGGGGTGCTTGGACGGCTCAACTCCTCCTCCTATGCGCCTGTGGCGGGCACGCCGGCCCACGATCAGATGACGGCGCTCGTTCGCCGCGAGTTTGCTCGCCATGCCGTTGACGGCAAGATAGCCTTCAACTATTGCACCCTGGTCTACAGTGGCCGGGTGTAGCACCGTTCAGCGCTGACATCCGCAGTGAAAAGGCCCCCGCCAGTGATGGCGAGGGCCTTGTTTCATTTTGGCGGTCTGTATCCCGGCGATGCGAAAGAGACCGTCGCGCGGCGAAGGGGCGGTATCAGCCCTGATCGATGCCGAGAATGGCCATGGCCTTGGCCAGGGTATCGACCGATTCCTGATGCTTGCCCGCGTTGTGCAGGGTCTCTCCGTCCGCCCTCAACTGCTTCACCTCGGCCAGTTGCTCGGCACTGAGGGCGGGGCCTGCGGCCAGGGCGTCGTCTATCTTCTTCATGTCCATGGGGCAGTGGAAGGCGAGGGCGCTGCCGCAAAAGAGCAGGGCTGCCAACAACAGCATGAGTCTCATCTTTCGGATCTCCATATGGGGTTCCCGTCAAGCATAGCCCCGCAGGGGGAGGGCATTCGGGTTGAAGGGGGCGGGAGGCAGGGGCTACCATGACTCTTTTGTTGCGAGGAGGCTCCATGGCACTGACAAGGTTGCTGTCCCCCCTGACCAGTCTGGTGATCTTCATTCTGGGTCACGGTCTGTTCAATACCCTGCTGACGGTGCGTCTCTCCGCCGAGCAGGTGTCCGCCCAGGCCATCGGTCTGGTGTCGGCTGCCTATTTCGGCGGCCTGGTGCTGGGGACCTTCATCAATGCCCGCCTCATCATCCGGGTGGGTCATATCCGGGCCTATGCGGCTTATGCCTCCCTGCTCTGTTTTCTGTTTCTGCTGCACGGCATGGTGGTGGAGCCCGTCACCTGGGCGGCGCTGCGGCTGATCGGGGGGTTTGCCACCGGCGGCCTGTTCGTGGTGCTGGAGTCCTGGATGCTGGTCTCAAGCACCCCGGCGAACCGGGGGCGGTTGATGTCCCTCTACATGATCCTGCTGTACGGCTCACTCGCCCTGGGCCAGCTGCTGCTCAAGCAGGTGGACCCCATGGTGCTGACGCCGTTCGCCCTGTGCGCCATGGCGGCGACTCTCTCCGTGGTGCCTCTGGCTCTCTCCCGGGTGGCGACGCCGGCCATGGTGGCACCCCAGCCGGTGGGCGTGCTGGAGCTGGTGCGCCTCACCCCGGCGGGAATGGGCAGCAGCTTTACCTCCGGCCTCATCCTCGGGGCCATCTATGGGCTGTTGCCGCTCTATTTCACCGACAGCGGCGCCTCCCTCTCCCAGGTGGCGGACATGATGGCGCTGGTGATCCTGGGGGGGATGTGTCTGCAATATCCCATCGGACGAGCATCTGATCGTTACGACAGACGGTTGGTGATCCTGCTGCTCTGCGCCCTGCTGACCCTGATCGCGTTGTTGATGGTGCTGCTGCCGGAGCCCTGGCGCGAGCCAGTCGAGGGGACTCTTGTCTTCCTGCTGGGGGGCATGGCGTTCTCCATCTATCCCTTGAGCCTCAGCCATGCCTGCGATGAACTGCGCCCGGATCAGGTGCTGGGGGCAAACCAGGGGCTGCTGCTTGCCTACAGCCTGGGGGCCATGACGGGTCCGCTGCTGGCCCCCTTTACCATGGCGACGTTCGGACCACAGGGGCTGTTCGTCTACTTTGCCCTGTGCGGTCTGCTGCTGTCGGCCTATCTCGGCTGGCGCAGGCGTAAGCGAGCCCCCATTCCGCTGACGGAGCACCAGGTCTTCATGCCGGTGCCCCCCAACACCCCCATGACGGCGGAGCTGGAGCCAAGAACGGATCTGGAAGGGGAGGCTGTGCCGGCGAGCTATGCCGCGCCTGATGCAGAAGAGAGAGCGGTGAGTGAAGAGGGGCAGGAGAGGGACGCGCCGCAAGGGCGCTGAAGGCTGGCGACCCAACGACAGGGATAAAAAAACCGACTCCAGGGAGTCGGTTTTTTGTTGGCTTGAAGGAGGTTATCAGGCAGTCACGGCGTCGGCCTGGGTGGCCTGGGCCTCAGGCGCCGGGTTGCGAATGAGGTAATCAAACGCACCCAGGGCGGCGGTGGCACCTGCCCCCATGGAGATGATGATCTGCTTGAACGGTACCGTGGTGGCATCCCCTGCGGCATAGACGCCGGGCAGGGAGGTGGCACCCTTGGTGTCGATCTCGATTTCGCCAAAGCGGGTCAGGGCCACTTCGCTCCCCTTGAGGAACTCGGTGTTCGGCACCAGACCGATCTGGACGAAGATGCCGGCCACAGCCAGATGCTTGATCTCGCCGATAGTGCGATCTTCGTAGTCCATGCCCACCACCTTGCTGCCGTCGCCGATCACTTCGGTGGTGCGGGCGCTCATGATGATGTCGATATTGCCCATGGAGCGGGCCTTCTTCTGCAGCACGTCGTCGGCACGCAGGGTATCGGCGAACTCCACCACGGTGACGTGCTCGACGATGCCGGCCAGATCGATGGCCGCCTCGATGCCGGAGTTGCCGCCACCGATCACCGCCACGCGCTTGCCCTTGAAGAAGGGGCCGTCACAGTGGGGGCAGTAGGCCACACCCTTGGTACGGTACTCGAGTTCACCCGGCACGTTCAGGTCGCGCCAGCGGGCACCGGTCGCCAGGATCACGGCGCGGCTCTTCAAGGTGGCACCGGAGGCGAGGTCCACGTTGACGTAACCATCCTTGCTGATGGCGGCGGCACGCTGCTCGGTGATCACTTCCACGCCGTACTGCTTGACGTGCTGCTCCAGGCTGGCGGCCAGCTTGGGGCCCTCGGTGTAGGGCACGGAGATGAAGTTCTCGATGCCGACGGTGTCCATCACCTGGCCACCGAAACGTTCAGCGACAATGGCAGTGCGAATGCCTTTGCGGGCGGCATAGATGGCCGCGGCGGCGCCGGCCGGGCCACCGCCCACCACCAGCACGTCATAAGGCGCTTTTTCGCTCAGCTCTTGCGCCTTGCGCTCGGCAGCGCCGGTGTCGAGTTTGGCGACGATCTCTTCCAGCGAAATACGGCCCTGGCTGAACGGCTGACCGTTCAGGTAGACGTTCGGGACCGCCATGATTTGACGCTCGTTCACCTCATCCTGGAACAGGGCACCGTCGATCATGGTGTGGGTGATGCCGGGATTCAGGGTGGACATCAGGTTCAGGGCCTGTACCACGTCCGGACAGTTGTGGCAGGAGAGTGAAATATAGGTCTCAAAGTGGAACTCGCCCTTGAGGTTCTTCACCTGCTCCAGCACGGCCGGATCGGCCTTGGAGGGGTGACCGCCGCTTTGCAGCAGGGCGAGCACCAGGGAGGTGAATTCATGACCCATGGGAATGCCGGCAAAGTGCACGCGCGGGGCCTGGCCCAGGGGCGCGATGCTCATGGAAGGCTTGCGGGCATTGGTGCCATCGGTCAGGGAAATTTTGGGGGACATCTCGGCGATCTCGCTGGCCAATGCCAGGAGTTCGGCGGATTTGTCGCTGTCATTGCCGGACACGCTGATCTCGATGGGATTGACGATGTACTGCAAGTAACCGTTGAGTTGTTGTTTGAGGTTGGTATCTAACATGGTCGAATTCCTTCTTGCTGAATGCGGGTCGGCACGATGACCGGATACAGAAAACAGAGGTCCACACAGCAGACCGGCGCATTTTCTGAGGGCCGTAAACAAGACCGGCCCTTGAACGGGCCGGTCTTCAGAGCGGGGCGGCTTAGATTTTGCCTACCAGATCCAGGGACGGGGCCAGGGTGGCGTCGCCTTCTTTCCACTTGGCCGGGCACACTTCACCCGGGTGGGAAGCAACGTACTGGGCAGCCTTGACCTTGCGCAGCAGTTCCAGTGCGTCACGGCCGATGCCGCCAGCGTTGATTTCAACGATCTGGATGACGCCTTGCGGGTCGATGACGAAGGTACCGCGGTCAGCCAGGCCAGCTTCTTCGATCATCACGCCGAAGTTGCGAGTGATGGTGCCGGTGGGGTCGCCGATCATCGGGTACTGGATCTTCTGGATGGTGTCAGAAGTGTCGTGCCAGGCCTTGTGGGTGAAGTGGGTGTCGGTGGAGACGGCGTAGATCTCGACGCCCAGCTTCTGGAATTCGGCGTAATTGTCGGCCAGGTCGCCCAGCTCGGTCGGGCAGACGAAGGTGAAATCAGCCGGGTAGAAGAACACCACGGACCACTTGCCTTTCAGGTCAGCGTCAGACACCTGAACGAATTTGCCATTGTGGTAGGCGGTGGCGTTGAACGGCTTGATTTCAGTGTTGATGTAGGTAGACATGTATTTGCTCCTTGGTGATGTACATATGCCTGTCTGGTGTTGAAGAGTCGTGCCAGACGAGGCGCTTAACTTTCGATGGAGTCATCATAGTGACTTTTTCTAATCGGTCAAAGCCACAATTTTGAATCACATAAATCTATTTATTAGATAGACCATCACAACTGTACCTAACATGAATATCTCAGGCCTTCGGAGATAACTCATTGTCGAAGTTCAATTTCTGTCCTGCATGTCACATTTTCAAGGGCTGGGCCGGATTTGTTTTCATTGCGTGAGCAGAGAAGGGGGCAGACGAGGCGGCGCAGTAGAAAAAAGAGGGATAAAAAAATCCCGGCGCCGTCGCACAGACAGGGCCGGGTCATCAAACAAGGAATGGCGATAAATATGCTTTACAGCAAAGACTAACTACGGGGTGTGCAAACTTGCAGACATATGAAGAGAAGATGGCGGGTGCACAATCCTCATCTCCTCTTCGGCAACCATTGCATGGTGGGCATCATAGTGTGATGAATGTCACAACGCAAGTTTTGTGGTGTAATTTTACAGTCAAATTGAAAGTGTTTCACTTAAATAGCCGTTAAATTAGGCTGAAAACGCTTTTATTGTAATTTTATTACAGAGTTTTAAGATCAAAAGTCGGTTGGGGGCTCCTGCTCCTCCATCAGCTCCAGCAGATTGATGGCCACGGCGATGAAGTCCGACTCGGTGACGATGCCAACCAGCTTGCGCCCCTTGAGTACCGGCAGACAGCCATATTTGTGGCGCTGCAGATACAGGGCCGCCTCCTTGATGCCGGCGTGGGGATCCACGCTCGCCACCTGACGGGTCATGATCTCGTCGAGCTGGACGCTGTCGGTGAACTCTGCCTCCCGCTCCGGATTGATCAGCAGCAGTTTGGACTCGCGGGTGGCCAGGATGTCCGAGAGGGTGACCAGACCGAGCAGATGCTGGTGTTCATCGACGATGGGAACGTGACGGATCCGCTCCTGCTGCATCAGCTCCATCGCCTGCTTGACGCTGTTTTCCGGACCCAGGGTAAAGGGGTGTTCAGTCATGATCTCGGAGAGGGTCATCATGGTGGGCCTCCTTGTGTGTCTGCTTCCACCCTAGCCCAGCCCCCGTCGCCAGAACATGATCGGGGTCAATACAAAACCTTAAAGGTTTTTTAACGGGCCCAACCTCACAAAATGGCCCGCTATCCCTTGTCTTCCTTGGGTTTTTAGTCTTTTGGGTTGCCTTGGAAGAGGGGGATAACTAGACTAGCCGCCGATTCCCCCGAGGTGAAAGATGCAAGTATCCGATTTTCATTTTGATCTGCCAGACGAGCTGATTGCCCGCTACCCCATGGCGGAGCGTACCGCCAGCCGCCTGCTGCAGCTCGATGGTCAAACCGGCGCCCTGCGCCACGGTCATTTTGTCGATGTGCTTGACCAGCTCAACCCCGGCGATCTGCTGGTGTTCAACAATACCCGGGTCATTCCGGCCCGCATGTTTGGCCAGAAGGCCAGCGGCGGCAAGCTGGAGGTGCTGGTGGAGCGCATTCTGGACGAGCACAGCGTGCTGGCGCACGTCCGCTCGTCCAAGTCCCCCAAGCCAGGTACCCGTCTCCTTCTGGATGGCGGTGCCGACGGCGTGCCCGTCGAGGCCGAGATGCGTGCCCGCCACGACGCTCTGTTCGAGATCCACTTCCTGGACCCGCGCCCTGTGCTGACCATTCTGGATGCCATCGGCCATATGCCGCTGCCCCCTTACATCGACCGTCCCGACGAGGATGCCGACAAAGAGCGCTACCAGACCGTCTACAACCAGAAGCCGGGTGCCGTGGCGGCGCCGACCGCCGGTCTGCACTTCGACGAGCCGCTGCTCGAGCAGATCCGTGCCAAGGGCGTGGAGATGGCCTTCGTGACCCTGCACGTGGGGGCGGGCACCTTCCAGCCGGTGCGCGTCGACAAGATTGAAGATCACCACATGCACTCGGAATACGCCGAAGTGCCCCAGGAGGTGGTGGATGCCATCGCGGCGACTCGCGCCCGCGGCGGTCGGGTGGTTGCGGTGGGGACCACGTCGGTACGATCCCTCGAGAGCGCAGCCAAGGCGACCCTGGCCCAGGGCAAGCCGCTGGCGCCCTTCTTCAATGACACCGACATCTTCATCTTCCCCGGTTACGAGTTCCAGGTGGTCGATGCCATGATCACCAACTTCCACCTGCCCGAATCCACCCTGATCATGCTGGTCAGCGCCTTTGCCGGCTATGACAACGTGATGGCCGCCTATCAGGCCGCCGTGGCGGGACAGTACCGTTTCTTCAGCTACGGGGACGCCATGTTCGTCACCCGTCGCCGGGTGCAGGGTTAAGCCTTGCCCTTCAGAAGTCGTTCAGGCTCTGCTTGTCAGTATGCCGACCGGCTTCATATTACCGGGCCCCTCGGGCCCTTTGTTGTCAGACTGTTTCTCTGACTGAATAGAGGTAGCAATGAAATTTGAATTGAAAACCACCGATGGGCGTGCCCGTCGCGGTCAACTGGTGTTCGAGCGTGGCGTGGTCCAGACCCCGGCCTTCATGCCGGTCGGCACCTACGGCACCGTCAAGGGGATGACACCGGAAGAGGTACGTGAGACCGGTGCCCAGATCCTGCTTGGCAACACCTTCCACCTCTGGCTGCGCCCGGGTCAGGAAGTGATGCGCGCCCACGGCGATCTGCACGACTTCATGAACTGGCAGGGGCCGATCCTGACCGACTCCGGTGGTTTCCAGGTGTTCAGTCTGGGGCACATCCGCAAGATCACCGAGGAGGGGGTGCACTTCCGTCATCCCATCAACGGCGAGAAGATCTTCCTCGACCCCGAGAAGTCCATGGAGATCCAGTACGATCTGGGTTCCGACATCGTGATGATCTTCGACGAGTGCACCCCGTACCCGGCCACTTACGAGGAAGCGCGCAAGTCCATGGAGATGTCCCTGCGCTGGGCCAAGCGCTCCCGTGACAAGTTCGATGCGCTGGGCAACAAGAACGCCCTGTTCGGCATCATCCAGGGTTCTGTCTACGAACCGCTGCGGGATGTGTCGCTGGACGGTCTCCTTGAGATCGGCTTCGACGGTTACGCGGTCGGCGGTCTCGCCGTGGGTGAGCCCAAAGAGGACATGCATCGCATCCTTGACCATGTCTGCCCGAAAATTCCGGCCGACAAGCCGCGCTACCTGATGGGGGTGGGCAAGCCGGAGGATCTGGTGGAAGGGGTGCGCCGCGGTATCGACATGTTCGACTGCGTGATGCCGACCCGCAACGCCCGCAACGGTCATCTCTTTACCACCGATGGGGTGGTCAAGATCCGCAACGCCAAGTACCGGGAAGACACCAGCACCCTGGATGCGGACTGCGATTGCTACACCTGCAAGAACTACACCCGCAGCTATCTGTACCATCTGGACAAGTGCAACGAGATCCTCGGTGCCCGTCTGAATACCATCCACAACCTGCGTTATTACCAGCGCGTGATGCAGGGTTTGCGGGACGCGATCGAGCAGGGTAAATTAGACGACTTTGTAACTGAGTTTTACCGTCGGCAAGGGAAGCCTGTGCCTCCACTGGCTGAAAATGACGTGAAATAACAACGACATATAAGTTAGTATTCAAATCTACATCAATAAGAGGTTGTTAAATGAGCATTATCTCCAAGGCGTATGCAGAAGGCGCGGCTCCGGCAGCACAGGGTGGTGGCATGGAAATGATCATCATGCTGGCCGTGTTCGGTCTCATCTTCTACTTCATGATCTACCGTCCCCAGGCCAAGCGTGCCAAGGAGCATCGCAATCTGATGAGCTCCCTCTCCAAGGGCGACGAAGTGCTCACTTCCGGTGGCCTGGTCGGCAAGATCGCCAAGGTTTCCGCCGACAGCGACTACATTGTGCTGGCCCTGAACGATCAGACCCAGGTCACCATCAAGCGTGACTTCGTCTCTGCCGTTCTGCCCAAGGGTTCTATCCAGTCCCTCTAATCTCCCGAGGAGCACAGCGTGTTAAATCGCTATCCGCTGTGGAAATACCTGATGGTGATCGTCGTGATCGCCATCGGTTTTCTATATGCAGCCCCCAATCTTTACGGCGAAGACCCGGCCTTGCAGGTCTCTGCCAGCCGTGGTGCCGAAGTCAAACTAGAAACCCTCGACCAGGTGAAGGAAACCCTCGACGAGGCGAAGATCCCGGTCAAGCATGCGGCGTTCGAGCACGGCTTCATCCTGATCCGTTTCAACAACACCGAAGACCAGCTCAAGGCGCGCGACATCGTGGCCAACAAGCTGGGCGACAATTTCATCACCGCCCTCAACCTGGCACCGTCGACCCCCGCCTGGCTTGAGGCCATCGGCGCGGCGCCCCTGAAGCTCGGTCTTGACCTGCGGGGCGGTGTGCACTTCCTGATGGAAGTGGACATGGCCGAAGCGCTGGCCAAGCAGCAGGAACAGATGGTGCAGGATTTCCGCGCCGAGCTGCGTACCCAGAAGATCCGCTACTCCGGTGTACGCCGGGTCGGGGATCAGGTGCAGGTGGTCTTCCGTGACGAGGCCGATCAGGCCAAGGCACTCTCCTTCCTGCGTCGCCAGAATGCGGATCTTGTCTTCACCACCGACCAGAAAGGGGATGACTTCATCCTGCTGGCCACTCTGAGCGAAGCCAAGATCAAAGAGGTGAAGAAGTATGCCCTCGAGCAGAACATCACCATCATCCGCAACCGGGTGAACGAACTGGGTGTGGCCGAGCCGCTGGTCCAGCAGCAGGGCGGTGAGCGTATCATCGTCGAGTTGCCGGGGATCCAGGACACCGCCCGTGCCAAGGAGATCCTGGGTGCCACCGCGACCCTGGAGTTCCACATGGTCGATGAGGCTGCCGATATCCAGGCCGCTGCCGCAGGCCGCGTGCCGCCGAGCTCCAAGGTCTACAACGATCGCAACGGTCGTCCCGTGGTACTGCAAAAGCGCGTGATCCTGACCGGTGACCACATCGTGGGTGCCCAGTCCGGTTTCGATGAATACAGCCGTCCCCAGGTCAACATCAAGCTCGATGGTCAGGGTGGCAACAAGATGGCCAACTTTACCAAGGACAACGTTGGCAAGGGCATGGCGACCGTCTTCATCGAGTACAAGCCGGTGGGTCAGCCTGGTCCGGACGGCAAGCGCAAGTTCCGCAAGCAGGAGGAGGTGATCAACGTCGCCACCATCCAGTCTCGCCTGGGTAGCCAGTTCCGCATCACCGGGATCGACAACGCCAACGAAGCCCACAACCTGGCGCTGCTGCTGCGTGCCGGTGCCCTGATTGCCCCCATTCAGATCGTCGAAGAGCGCACCATAGGCCCGAGCCTGGGTCAGCAGAACATCGACAGCGGGATGGAAGCCATCGGCTGGGCCATGCTGGTGATCGTGCTCTTCATGGGGATCTACTACCGTGCCTTCGGCTGGGTGGCCAATCTGGCGCTGACCATGAACCTGGTGCTCATCGTCGGTATCATGTCGATGATCCCGGGGGCCACCATGACCCTGCCGGGCATCGCCGGTATCGTGTTGACGCTGGGGATGGCGGTGGATGCGAACGTGCTGATCTACGAGCGTATTCGTGAAGAGATCCGCAATGGTCGCGGGGTGCAGCAAGCCATTCACCTGGGCTTTGATCGCGCCTTCTCCACCATCGCCGACTCCAACGTCACCTCGCTCATCACCTGCGTGATCCTGTTCGGTATCGGTACCGGTGCCATCAAGGGCTTCGCCCTGACCCTCGGGATCGGCCTGACGGCGTCCATGTTCACTGCCATCACGGTATCCCGCGCCATCATCAACCTGGCCTGGGGTGGACGGCGCATCGACAAGCTGCCGATCTAAGGAAGAGACATGTTTCAAATTCTACATTTTGAAAAGCCCATCCCCTTCATGCGTTTCGCCAAGCTGGGTATGGTCCTCTCTGCTCTGGTGACGGTGCTCGCCCTCTACGTTCTGTACGATCGTGGCCTGAACTGGGGGCTGGACTTCACCGGCGGTACCACCATCGAGGTGGGGTTCCAGCAGTCGGTGAGCCTGGACAAGATGCACGAGGCGCTGGATCAGCAGAAGATTGACGGGGCGACCCTGCAGTTCTTCGGCTCCAGCCGTGATGTGCTGGTGCGCATGGCCCCGCAAGAGGGCGTCAAGGTCGAGCAGCAGGGCAACGAGGTCCTGGCGGCCGCCAAGCTGGTCGACGAGAGCGCCGTGCTCAAGCGTGTCGAGTTCGTCGGTCCCTCCGTGGGTGACGAGCTGGCCACCGACGGTGCCCTGGCCATGCTGGCCTCCATCCTCTGTATCCTGATCTACGTGGCGGTGCGCTTCGAGTGGCGTCTGGCCACGGGGGGCATCCTCTCCCTGGCTCACGACGTGATCATCACCCTCGGCATCTTTGCCTACTTCCAGTACGAGTTCGACCTGACCGTGCTGGCGGCGCTGATGACGCTGGTGGGGTACTCCCTGAACGACACCATCGTCGTGTTCGACCGGGTGCGGGAGAATTTCCGCAAGGTACGCCGTGGGGACACCGCGGAGATCATGGATCTCTCCATGACCGAGACCCTGAGCCGGACCATCATCACCTCGGGGTTGACCTTCGTGGTGGTGGTGGCGCTGCTGCTCAAAGGCGGGCCTCTGATCCACGGTTTCTCCATCGCCATGGTGATCGGGGTGGCCTTCGGGACCTACTCCTCCATCTATGTGGCGAGCGCCTCAGCCATGTTCCTCGGGATCAAGCGGGAGCACATGCTGCCGACCCAGGTGGAAAAAGAGGGCGCGGATCAGCAAGAGATCCTGCCGTAACAGACAAGGGCGCCGCAAGGCGCCCTTTCTCTTGTGGCCGGGGTGAGTCATGATGCTCCCCACAACCCAGCATCCATTACCCAAAGCAAGGAGCAAGCCCATGCAACACAATCCCCGTTTTCTGGCCCTGGTAGAGGCCATCCGCCCGCAGGTGCAGGAAACCGATGTGCATCAGATCAAGCGCTGGCAGGATGAGGGCCGAGCATTTCATCTGATCGACGTGCGCGAAGAGAGCGAGTGGGCCAGGGGCCATCTGCCGGGGGCCACCTATCTCGGGCGCGGGGTGATAGAGCGTGACATCGAGACCCGGTATCCGGATCCCGACACCGAACTCTACCTCTATTGTGGTGGGGGATTTCGCTCCATCCTGGTGGCGGATAACCTGCAGAAGATGGGTTATTCCCGGGTCGTCAGCGTCGATGGAGGCTTTCGCGGCTGGAGCGATGCCGGATACCCTGTCGAATCCTGATTTATTTGAGGGAGAGGGGCTGCGCCACATGACAAACGGCCCCGTGATCTTTACCATATGCGGGGTCAAGCGTAAGCGTCGGAGTGTTCATTGAACGTCAGGATAGGGATTGGATACCTCACGGGTATCCTGTTGTTGCTCCCCTTGTGGGGTTGCAGCAGTAGCAGTCAGGTAAAAGCGCCTCAAGTTCCCAAGCCGCAACCCGCTTCACTGGTATTGGCGACCCCCTTGCAGGTCTCCTACCAGAGCGAGTTGGCGTTGGCGCGACTCGGGCAGATGCTCAGTGAAATGGAATTGACGACCGAACAGCGGGCAGAACTCTTCTATGAGCGTGCCGTGGTGTTTGACCGGGTGGGCTTGCGTTCCCTGGCGCGACTCGACTTCAACCGCGCCCTGCGGGAGAAGCCGGATTTTGCCGAGGCCTACAACTTCATCGGTGTCTATCTGGTTCAACAGCAGAACTACGACGAGGCCTATGAGGCGTTCGACTCCGCCCTGGAGCTCGCCCCGGATTACGACTACGCCTATCTCAACCGGGGAATCGCTCTCTATTACGGCAATCGCCCCGAGCTTGCCGCGGCGGATATGAAGCGCTTCTACGAGGCGCAACCAGAAGACCCTTATCGGGTGATCTGGCTCTATCTGGCCGAGCAGAAGCTCAACGGACCGGCGGCCATGAGCCGGATGCGCGAGCGGCTCAACAAGTATGACGACGACGCCTGGAACTGGGATCTGGTGCGCCTCTATACGGGCGACATCAATGCCACCCAGTTGATGAGCAACGTGGTGAAAGGGGTCAAGGACAACAGGGAGCTCGCCGAGCGCCTGTGCGAGACCTACTTCTACCTCGGCAAGTTCGAGCTGGCCAAGGGTAACCGCAAGGAAGCCATCAGCTACTTCAAGCTGGCGCTGGCCAACAACGTCTATGACTTCATCGAGCATCGCTATGCCTTGCTGGAGCTGGAACTGATGGCGCGCAAGCCCCAGCCACCTGGAGCCCAGGGCAAGAGCGGCAAAGCGTGACTAAACGGGTTTGATCCCCATGAAAAAGGCCTCTTGACGAGGCCTTTTTGCTGTCTGGTGACACGGGGTGTGCCGCTACTCCACCAGGCTCATGCCGGGGATCTGGCGCCAGTAACCGTTGCAGTCCCGCTCCTGCAGCAAGGGCAGGGGGGCCATCCCCTGTTCGTTGGCCTTGAAGCGCTCCAGCATCGTCAGGGTCTCCATGCCTTCGGGCGAGAGGCGCACCACATCCACCAGGCCCTCCATCCCCTTGAGCTCGTTGCCCAGGTTGTAGCAGTAACCGGACTGGGTCTGGATGCCGTTGAGGTTGAACACCTTCTGCCCCTCGCGACTGCTGGCAAGTCGCCCGGTGGGGTAGTCGATGCAGGCCAGTTCGCAGTTGTCCTTGGGCCGGTCGAGGGATCGGGCGGTGAAGCAGCGTGCCGAGTAGGCGAGCGGCAGATGACCATAGGCGAACACCTCCACCTCGAACTGCTGGCGCTCCCTGCCCAGATCCTGATTGAGCTGCATCAGCCAGTCGCGGGAGAGCTCCACCGGCATCACCCAGCGCTGCATCCCCTGTTTAAGCAGCATGCGCAGCACGTCGGCGTTGTAGGCGTTGATGGCGGGGCCGCAGACGAACGGCAGCCCGGCTGCACTGGCGAGCTGGACCGCCCCCAGATCGTTGGCCTCGATCATCAGCTCGCCGTTGTCGATCAGTCGCTTGACCTCCTTGAGCTCGGAGGGGGCAGAGATCAGCGCCAGCGTGGAGAGCACCGCCTGCCTGCCCGAGGCGGTCACCTGACGGGCGAGGGCAATCCAGTCATCCACTTTCAGTTCACGGCGTTTGCTGCACACCGTCTCGCCCAGATAGATGATGTCGGCCTGGCTGGCGGCGGCCGCCTGATAGAAGGCCTGGGTATCGGCCTTGGGCCAGTAGAAGAGCAGGGGGCCGAGAGAGAATTTCATGAACAGGGCTCCTTATTGCCACTGGCGATGATAGGCACCGAGGGTGGTCTGGCTCCCCTCGGAGACACGGGCGAGCTGGGCATCCCACTCAGCCTTGACCTGATAGGCCTCGGGGTTGGCCTGATAGGCGTCAATGGCGGCGCGCCAGACCCGGGTCACCTGCTCCACATAGGCGGGGCTGCGCTGGCGCCCCTCGATCTTGACTGACTGGATGCCGGTCTGGAACAGCTCGGGCAGGAGGCCGAGGGTGTTGAGGCTGGTGGGCTCCTCCAGCGCGTGATAGGTCTGGCCATCCACCTCGAAGCGCCCCTTGCACAGGGTCGGGTAGCCGGCGTTTTCCCCCGGGCCGTAACGATCGATCAGCACCTCGTTGAGGCGGGATTCGAGGCCGCTCGGGGTCTCTTCCCAGCGTACGAACTTGGCCGGTGAGCAGGCGCCGACGGTGTTGGGGCTCTCGCCGGTCATGTAGGAGGAGAGGTAGCAGCGCCCTTCCGCCATGATGCAGAGGCTGCCGAAGGCGAACACCTCGAGGCCGACGTCGGTCTCGCGGGCCAGCTGCCTGACCTGATGCATGGAGAGCACCCTCGGCAGCACCACCCGGCCGACGTTGAAGTGCTGCTGGTAGAAGCGGATGGCGGCGGCGTTGGTGGCGCTGGCCTGGACCGAGACATGCAGCTCCATGTCGGGATGGCGGCGGCTGGCATAATCGAGCACGGCGAGATCGGCGATGATCAGGGCATCGGCACCGAGCGCCACCCCTTTGTCCACGGCCTGCTTCCAACGGGCATCGGAGCCCGGGTGGGCAAAGGTATTGATGGCGATGTGCAGCTTGCGGCCATGCTGGTGGACATAGTCAACCGCTCTTTCCAGCTTGCTGTCGGTGAAGTTGAGCCCGGCGAAGTGGCGGGCATTGGTGTCATCCCTGAAGCCGATGTAGACCGCATCGGCCCCGTTATCCACGGCTGTCTTCAGTGCCGGCAGGCTGCCTGCCGGGCAGAGTAATTCCATCGGGTACGCTCCGAGAGGGCAAAAATGCAAAAGTGGTCCGATTGTATTCATGCTTGCCCTCCCGCTTTTTGACCTGAGGCAGCTTTAGGTGGCTTTACCCTTCTTGAGGTAAGTGGGCACAAGTTTGATTTTCAACAGGATCTTGCCGAAGGGGCTGTGCTTGAATGCGCAAAAAACTGGGAGTTTATCGTGTTTCAACATCTGCAACGTCGCCTGGTCGAACAGGCACCCCGTCTCTTGCGCCACCCCCTCAAGCTGGTGCCCTTCCCGCTGCAACAAAACCTGATGGAGGCCCTGCTGGGCAGGGTATTCCGGGAGGCCATCGAAGAGGGGGAATTTGCGTTTCTTGCGGGCAAGTGGCTGAAAGTGGAAGTCAGCGATCTGGGGCTATGCTGGTTTATCAGCGAGCAGGAGGGCAAATTGGTAGTGGCGAGGAAGTGTGAGCACGCCGATGTCTGTTTCAGCGGCAATAGCCAGGATCTTGTTCTGATCGCCGGGCGCCGTGAAGACCCGGATTCCCTCTTCTTCCAGCGCCGGCTGAAGATAGAGGGGGATACAGAGCTGGGCCTGGAGGTGAAAAATCTGATGGACAGCCTGGATCTGGACGGGCTGGGATTGATGAAATACCCCCTGATGGATCTGGCGACCTTTATCGAGCGGGCCCGCGTGACGCACGTGCCCACTGCCGCGACAATGAGCTGAGCCGTTTTCTTGCCCGAGTGCTGCGGAACAGGTGAACTTGAGCCGCAGTACCCCACTGTCAGCGTGACCACGCAGGGTGGGGATGTATCATCTGCCTGTTTGTGCAGAAATGCCTGGTCGGAAGCGGTGCCAAAATAGCGATTGGTTATGTTACAATTGCGCGCCATTTTTGACTGAAGATTGACTGGGCATGTTGGATCAGATTCGTATCGTGTTGGTAAACACCTCTCACACCGGCAACATGGGATCCGCGGCGCGGGCCATGAAGACCATGGGACTGACTCAACTGGTGCTGGTCGATCCCCAGGCACAGCCGGATGAGGAGGCCGTCGCCCTGGCGGCGGGGGCCAGCGATATCCTGGCTCGCGCCCGAATCGTGCCGACCCTGGATGAAGCCATTGCCGACTGTGGTCTGGTCATCGGCACCAGTGCCCGTTCCCGCACCTTGAGCTGGCCCATGCTGGATCCCCGTGAAGCGGGCGAGAAGCTGGTTGCCGAGGGCATGGAGCACCCGGTCGCGCTGGTGTTTGGGCGTGAACGCACCGGCCTCACCAATGACGAACTGCAAAAATGCCACTTCCATGTGGCCATTCCCGCCAATCCAGAATACAGCTCCCTCAATCTGGCAATGGCAGTGCAGACCCTTTGTTACGAGGTGCGGATGCGCTGGCTGGAAGTACAGAACCAGGAGCCGGAGGATGAGCGGGTCGAGTACCCCAGCGCCCAGCAACTGGAAGGGTTTTATCAGCATCTGGAGCAGACGTTGCAAAAGACGGGATTCATTGCCGATGACCACCCAGGCCATGTGATGAGCAAACTGCGTCGTCTATTCAATCGGGCCAGACCCGAAGCGGTGGAGTTGAACATCTTGCGGGGCATTCTCACCTCTGTCCAGAAGTCCAGGGCACAAGATTAATCCCGACTGATTTACTCAAGCATATACTTGACTGATTTAGTCGGGTATGTGACCATATGCCACATATTGATTGGTTCGCAAGACGGTAAGGCATATGAGACTGACCTCAAAAGGACGTTACGCGGTGACAGCCATGCTCGACGTGGCGTTGCATGCAGAGCAGGGGCCCGTGCCCCTGGCTGATATTTCAGAGCGCCAGGGCATCTCCTTGTCCTATCTGGAACAACTGTTTGCTCGTCTGCGCAAACATGGTCTGGTGAGCAGCGTACGTGGCCCCGGTGGCGGTTATCGCCTCGGTCTGGCCCCTGGCGAGATCTCGGTCGGTCAGGTGATCACTGCGGTCGATGAATCGGTCGATGCGACCAAGTGCCTCGGCAAAGGGGGCTGCCACGGTGGTACCCAGTGCCTGACCCACTCCTTGTGGCGGGATCTGAGCGAACGCATCTCCAGTTTCCTGGGGGATATCACCCTGGCCGAGCTGGTTGGTCAGGCCGATGTGCGCCGTATCGCCGGCAAGCAAGATGAACAAATGAAGACCGTGTTGTCCCTGGTTGATCGGGCCGAACGCGGTGATGTGAGCTTGAAAGTCCAACTATAAACGTGCTTTCCACGACGAGTCGCTGTGTGACCCCGTCGTAACGGAGAAAAAGATGAAACTGCCTATTTACCTTGATTATTCGGCAACCTGTCCGGTGGACCCGCGTGTCGCAGAAAAAATGATGCAGTGCCTCACCATGGACGGCCTGTTCGGCAACCCAGCCTCCCGTTCCCACCGTTTCGGCTGGCAGGCCGAAGAGGCGGTGGATCTGGCCCGTAATCAAGTGGCAGAGCTGATCGGCGCGGATCCGCGCGAGATCGTCTTTACCTCCGGTGCGACCGAGTCCAACAACCTGGCCATCAAGGGCATTGCCCATTTCTACGCCGGCAAGGGCAAGCACATCGTCACCTCCAAGACCGAGCACAAAGCTGTGCTGGATACCTGCCGCCAACTGGAGCGTGAAGGCTATGAGGTGACCTACCTCGAGCCCATGCCCAACGGCCTGTTCACTCTTGAGCAGATCGAAGGCGCCCTGCGTGATGACACCATCCTGGTCAGCATCATGCACGCCAATAACGAGATCGGGGTGGTGCAAGACATCGCTGCCATCGGCGAGCTGTGCCGTTCCCGCAAGATCCTGCTGCACGTGGACGCCGTCCAGAGCGTGGGCAAGATCCCGGTCGACGTGGAAGCACTCAAGGTTGATCTGCTCTCCATGTCCGCCCACAAGGTATACGGCCCGAAAGGCATTGGCGCCCTGTATGTGCGCCGCAAGCCCCGTGTTCGTCTGGAAGCCCAGATGCACGGCGGTGGCCACGAGCGCGGCATGCGCTCCGGTACCCTGGCAACCCACCAGATCGTCGGCATGGGGGAAGCCTTCCGCATCGCCAAGGAAGAGATGGCGAGCGAGAGCCAGCACATCATGGCCCTGCGCCAGCGTCTGTGGGATGGCATCAAGAACATCGAAGAAGTCTATATCAACGGGGATCTGGATCAGCGTGTACCGGGTAACCTGAATGTCAGCTTCGCCTATGTGGAAGGGGAATCCCTCATCATGGCACTGAAGGATCTGGCGGTCTCTTCCGGTTCTGCCTGTACTTCGGCCAGCCTGGAACCTTCCTACGTGCTGCGCGCCCTGGGTCTGAACGACGAGCTGGCACACAGCTCCATCCGTTTCAGCATCGGTCGCTTCACCACCGAAGAAGAGATCGACTACGCAATCAAGCTCATCTGCGACTCCATCGGTCGTCTGCGCGAGATGTCCCCCCTGTGGGAGATGTTCAAGGATGGCGTCGATCTGAACACGGTCGAATGGGCACATCACTGATCCTTGCCTGCATGGCAAGGGTCTGGTGAACAACGGAATTAGCAGGAGTTAGATATGGCTTACAGTGAAAAAGTAATCGACCACTACGAGAATCCCCGCAACGTCGGTGGTTTTGACAAGAACGATCCCAGCGTCGCCACCGGCATGGTCGGTGCACCGGCCTGTGGTGACGTCATGAAGCTGCAACTGAAGATCAGCGACGATGGCATCATCGAAGATGCCAAGTTCAAGACCTACGGCTGTGGTTCCGCCATCGCCTCCAGCTCCCTGGTGACCGAGTGGGTCAAGGGCAAGACCCTGGACGAAGCGGCCGGTATCAAGAACACCGACATCGCCGAAGAGCTGGCGCTGCCGCCGGTGAAGATCCACTGCTCCATTCTGGCGGAGGATGCCATCAAGGCCGCCATCGCCGATTACAAGCAGAAGAAAGGTCTTTAAGGTCCGGAGAGCAGTATGGCCATAACCATGACAGATGCCGCAGCGGCGCGGGTTTCCTCCTTCATGATCAACCGGGGCAAGGGCATCGGCCTGCGCCTCGGCGTCAAGACGACCGGCTGTTCTGGCCTTGCCTATGTGCTCGAGTTCGTGGATGAGCTGGCTGCCGAGGATCAGGTGTTCGAGCAGAAAGGCGTCAAGATCATCGTGGATGCCAAGAGCCTGATCCACTTGGATGGCACCGAGCTGGACTTCGTGAAGGAAGGCCTCAACGAGGGCTTCCAGTTCAACAACCCGAATGCCAAGGGCGAATGCGGTTGTGGCGAAAGCTTCAGCGTGTAAGTGGTTCGATTGACCGATCGCCCATGTTTGCAACGCCTCGCAGCCCCAAGGGTGAGCCCTGTTGCGGCGAGTCTCTTGTGATCAACACCTTGCTCATCAACACAGTGGTGTGGACGCCAGTCCATGCCACTGCTTTCAAGTTCAAGACGAGTGTGGTTGCACTCCCAGCGCTATTGTCTGAGGACGAAGGATGAATCATTTCGAGCTGTTCGGGCTGGCTGAGGGCTTCGAGCTCGATACTCGCCAACTGGCTGACACCTATCGTCAGCTGCAGACCCAGTTCCATCCCGATCGTTTTGCGACTGCCCCCGAGCGGGAGCAGCTGGCTGCCGTGCAGCGTGCTGCCCAGATCAACGATGCGTTTACCACCCTCAAGGCCCCCTTGCGCCGAGCCGAGTACCTGCTCTCCTTGCGGGGCACCGAACTTCGTGGCGAGCAGCAGACACTGCAAGATCCTGCCTTTCTGATGCAACAGCTGGAGTGGCGAGAGCGGCTGGCTGATCTCAAGGGCGACGCCGACCCTGAGGAGGCCATCAAGGATTTTCGCCAGGAGATCAGGCATGATCACCAGGCGTTGATGCAACGGCTGACCGACTCTCTCACCAGGGGTGAGGATCTGCAGGCGGCGGATTGCGTTCGCAAGCTCAAATTTGTCGACAAGCTCCTCGAGGAGCTGGAACGATTCGAAGACTCGCTGTTCGAGTCTTGACCCTCTAACGCAGGAATTGTGATTACCCATGGCATTACTGCAAATTGCCGAGCCAGGCCAGAGCGCCGCGCCTCACCAGCATAAACGTGCCGTCGGCATCGATCTTGGCACCACCAACTCCCTGGTCGCCGCCGTGCGCAGCGGCCAGGCCGACACCCTCTGTGACGAGCAGGGGCGTGATCTGCTGCCTTCCGTGGTCCATTACCAGGCCAATACCATCCGGGTTGGCTTCGATGCCAAACGTGAGGCGGCCCTCGATCCCCACAACACCATCGTCTCGGTCAAGCGGATGATGGGCAAGGGGCTGGCCGATATCGATACCCGCCAGCAGCCTTACGAGTTCGTGGCTACCGAGACGGGCATGCCCCAGTTGCAGACCCGCCAGGGGCTGGTCAACCCGGTGCAGGTCTCGGCCGAGATCCTGAAAAAACTGGCCGAGCGCGGTGCCGCGTCCCTCGGGGGAGACCTCGACGGCGTGGTCATCACGGTGCCCGCCTATTTTGACGATGCCCAGCGTCAGGGCACCAAGGACGCGGCCAGACTGGCCGGTCTGCATGTACTGCGGTTGCTCAACGAACCCACGGCGGCGGCCATCGCCTATGGCCTCGACTCCGGCCAGGAAGGGGTGATCGCCGTCTATGACCTGGGTGGCGGAACCTTCGATATCTCCATCCTGCGCCTGCATCGCGGGGTGTTTGAGGTGATGGCCACCGGTGGCGACTCGGCACTCGGTGGTGACGATTTTGACCATCTGCTGGCGGACTGGCTCAAAGAGCAAGCCGGGTTGTCCGGTCAGCTCGATGCCCGTACCCAGCGCGAGTTGCTGGATGCGGCGGCCAACATCAAGCACGGCCTCACCGATGCCGATGCCGTTGCCTGCACCTTTGCCGGCTGGCAGGGTACCGTCACCCGCAGCCAGTTTGACGAGCTGATCCAGCCCCTGGTCAAGCGCACCCTGCAGGCCTGTCGGCGCGCCCTGCGCGATGCGGGTCTCGAGCAGGAAGAGGTGCTGGAAGTGGTGATGGTCGGTGGCTCGACCCGGGTGCCGCTGGTGCGCGAGCGGGTGGGCGAGTTCTTCGGCCGCACCCCCTTGACCAGCATCGACCCTGACAAGGTGGTGGCCATTGGTGCCGCCATCCAGGCCGACATCCTGGTGGGCAACAAGCCCGACGCCGAGATGCTGCTGCTGGACGTCATCCCGCTTTCCTTAGGGTTAGAGACCATGGGTGGCCTCGCCGAGAAGGTGATCCCGCGCAATACCACCATTCCGGTGGCCCGCGCCCAGGAGTTTACCACCTTCAAGGATGGCCAGACCGCAATGGCCATCCACGTGGTGCAGGGGGAGCGCGAGCTGGTGGCGGATTGCCGCTCCCTGGCCCGCTTCACCCTGACCGGCATTCCGCCCATGGCGGCCGGCGCCGCCCACATTCGCGTCACCTTCCAGGTGGATGCGGACGGTCTGCTGTCGGTCAGCGCCATGGAGAAATCCTCCGGCGTGCAGGCCGAGATCCAGGTCAAGCCCTCCTACGGGCTGGGGGAAGATGACATCCTCAACATGCTGAGCGCCTCCATCGCCAATGCCCAGCAGGACATGGACGCCCGCATGTTGGCGGAGCAACAGGTCGAGGCCGACCGGGTGGTCGAGAGTCTCAACGCCGCCCTGGCCGCCGATGGCGAGGCCTTATTGAGCCCCGCCGAGCGGGCCGAGCTGGATGCCGCCATCGCCCATCTGCTGACCATGCGCAGCACGGGCACCACCAACCAGATCAAAGAGGCCATCGAGGCAGCAGACGCTGCCAGTGGCGAATTTGCAGCTCGCCGGATGGATGCCTCCATCCGCAAGGTGCTGACCGGACAAAACGTCAACAAGGTGTGATATGCCAAAACTGATTATTCTGCCCCATCCCGAGCTCTGTCCGGACGGCGCGGCCCTCGAAGGTGCGACCGGTGAAACCATTCTGGACATCGCGCTGCGCAACGGCATCGAGATCGAGCACGCTTGCGAGAAGTCCTGTGCTTGCACTACCTGTCACTGCGTGGTGCGGGAAGGGTTCGACTCCCTCGAGCCGAGCGACGAGCTGGAAGACGACATGCTGGACAAGGCGTGGGGGCTGGAGCCGGAATCCCGTCTCAGCTGCCAGGCCAGACTGGCGGACGAGGATCTGGTGGTGGAACTGCCCAAGTACACCCTGAATCTGGCGTCCGAGCGCCACTGATGACCCCTTAATTACACATGAGTGAATTGCGCGTGCAGCATCTCATGGTGCAGTAATGATATGGTGAAGGCCGTGACCCTTGAGGGAGCGGCCTTTTTTGTGCCCGTGATTTCCCTATTCGTTGATGAAAGTGCCAATAAAAAGGAAGCAAGAGAACATGGCTGACATGATGAACGTAAGGTTGTCGTCCCAGGCTGCCGCCGCCCAGTGGGGCGAGGGTGCCCTGCTCAGTTTCAACGGGGACGAGGCCCATCTCCATCTGGCCGCTGGCCAGGAGAAGGAGGCGCTGCGCGCCATCCAGCGCGGGGCCAGACGCCTCGAGTCGAGCGGCATCAAGCGCATCAAGCTGGTGGGCGAGGGGTGGAATGGGGAGCGTCGTTACGCCTTTGCCCAGGGCTTCTATGCCGCCAAGGGGGTTCGCGAGCTCGATTTTGGTGAACAGAGCGAACAGGAAGCGGCCGAACTCGCCGCCCTGCTCAAGGCGACCCACTGGGTGCGCGAGGTGACCAACGGCTGCCCGGAAGCCATCTACCCCATGAGCCTGGCGGAGTCCGCTCTGCTGCTCATTCGCAGCCTTGGCGGTGACAAGGTGACCGCCCGCATCACCGCTGGCGAAGCCTTGCGTGAATCGGGTCATATCGGGATCTGGTCGGTGGGCCGTGGCAGCGAGCGCGAGCCGGTGCTGTTGGAGCTCGACTACAACCCGACCGGGGATGCCAACGCCCCCGTGGTCGCGGCGCTGGTGGGCAAGGGGATCACTTTTGATTCCGGCGGCTACTCCATGAAGTCCTCCGACAACATGCTGCCGATGAAGTCCGACATGGGCGGCGCCGCCATGGTGACCGGCGCCCTGGCGCTGGCCATCAGCCGTGGCCTGAACAAGCGGGTCAAGCTCATCCTCTGCTGCGCCGAGAACCTGGTCTCCGGCCATGCCTTCAAGCTCGGCGACATCCTCACCTATCGCAACGGCATCTCGGTCGAGATCCAGAATACCGACGCGGAAGGTCGCCTGGTGCTGGCAGACGGCCTGCTGGCCGCGAGCGAAAGCGGGGCTGCCTACATCCTCGACGCTGCCACCCTGACCGGCGCCGCCAAGACCGCGCTGGGCCGCGACTACAACGCCGTGTTTGCTCTCGATGAGGCGGAGCAGGTGCGCGCGCTGGCTGCCGCCAACGCCGAAAACGAGAAGGCCTGGCCGCTGCCGCTCGAACCCTGGCACGCAGGCCAGCTCACCTCGGCCTTTGCCGAGCTGGGCAATGTGGCCTCCGCCGAAGGCACTGCCGGCGCCACCACGGCAGCGGCGTTCCTGTCGCGCTTCGTCCGTGACGAAGGCAAGGGCTGGGTGCACCTGGACCTGGCCGCTTCCTATCAGAAGTCGGGCAATGAGCTCTGGGCGACCGGGGCCAAGGGTCATGGTCTTCGCACGATTGCCCGCTGGTTGCAGGAGGTGTGCGCATGAACGTCTGGTTGAGCCGAGAGTTTGCACCGGCCGAGTGGGGGGAGGGGGCACTGCTCTCCCACCGTGCCGACGGCATGGTGATCCATCTGGTGAGCGCCACTCCCTTGCTGGATATCCAGCAGGCGGCGCGGCGCCTGTGCAGCCAGGGGATCCAGCAGGTGGTCCTGGCTGGCCACTGGGAGCGGGAGCAGCAGTGGGCCTTTGCCCAGGGGCTGCAGACGCCCAAGGCGGAAGTGGGGTTGCAGTGGGCCACTTCGTCCGAGGAGGACAGGGAGGAGCTGGAGGCGCGCTGGCTGTGCGGGCGTTGGGTGCGGGAGATGACCAACGCCACCCCGGAGCAGCTGGGGCCGCTGGAGTTGGCGGTCGAAGCCGCTGCCTTCCTCACCGAGCTGGCACCGGACCGGATCAGCCATCGCATCCTCAAGGGAGAGGCGCTGCAACAGGCGGGCTGGGTCGGTCTCTATCAAGTGGGTCGTGGCAGTGACCGCGAGCCCGTGATGCTGGAGCTGGATTTCAATCCGGGCAAGGATCCCAAGGCGCCGGTAGCTGCCGCCCTGGTGGGCAAGGGGATCACCTTCGATTCCGGCGGCTACTCCATGAAGACCTCCCAGGGCATGCTGACCATGAAACACGACATGGGCGGTGCCGCCATCGTCACCGGCGCGCTGGCGCTGGCCATTCTGCGTGGCCTCGACAAGCGGGTGAAGCTCATCCTCTGCTGCGCCGAGAACCTGGTATCCGGCCATGCCTACAAGCTGGGTGACATCCTCACCTACAAGAACGGCACCACGGTGGAGGTGGTCAACACCGACGCCGAAGGGCGTCTGATCCTGGCCGACGGCTTGCAACTGGCCGGCGAGTCTGGTGCGCCGCTCATCATCGACGCTGCCACCCTCACCGGGGCGGCCGTGATGGCGCTGGGGGGGCGTTACAACGCCCTGTTTGGACTGGACAAGGGGCTGGTGAGCCGCGCCATGGCCTATTCGGATGCGGAGCAGGAGCCAGCATGGCCGCTGCCGCTGGAGCCCTGGCATCGCCAGCAGTGCCCGTCCCACTATGCCGACACCGCCAACAGCCGCCCCGTGCCGGGCGGCGGACCGGGGGGGGCCTCCAATGCGGCAGGCTTCCTCTCCCGCTTTGTCCCTGATGAGGGAAGAGGCTGGCTGCATGTCGATCTCGCCGCCTGCTTCAGCGAAAACGGCGATAGTCTGTGGGCGCCCGGGGCCAATACCCTGGGGATGCGCACCATCGCCCATACCCTGCTGGCGGAGACGCGCTGAGTCAGTGAGCGGCATCACAAGGGCACCTCTGGGTGCCCTTTCCAGTGCTGCTTTGCTGAGCAATTGATACGGTTTTGAGGCATTAGCATGCCGATCGTGCGCAAGCGCACATTTTTTCTCTCTGCCCTGGCACAAGATGAGTCACCATGTTGTTTCAAGGATTCTTTTGTTTAACAAAAAGTTGATTTTTTGTGTGTTATTTCGTTTTTTGTTTACGTATAATCGCCGCCGAACATGGATTCCTACAATAAAACTCTGTAGTTAAGGAAAGAACTCAATGGCTATCGAACGTACCTTCTCCATCGTCAAGCCGGATGCGGTCAGCAAGAACCTGATTGGTGCCATTTACAGCCGCTTCGAAAGCGCCGGCCTGAAAGTCATCGCCGCCAAGATGTTGCACCTGACCAGCGAACAGGCCGCCGGTTTCTACGCCGAGCACCAGGGCAAGCCGTTTTATGATGGTCTGGTCGGCTTCATGACCTCTGGCCCCGTCATGGTACAGGTGCTGGAAGGTGAAGACGCCATCCGCCGTCACCGTGAAATCATGGGCGCCACCAACCCGAAAGAGGCGCTGGCCGGCACCCTGCGCGCCTGCTACGCCGAGAGCATCGATCGCAACGCCGTCCACGGCTCCGATGCCCCGGCCTCTGCCGCCCGTGAAATCGCCTACTTCTTCTCCGACGACGAGATCTGCCCGCGCGGCTGATGTTGTCTGCTGGTGACCAAGGGAGCTTCGGCTCCCTTTTGTTTTTTGGTCATCCTGCCAATATCCACTTATTCTCCAGGTGGAAAGCCAGACCCATTATTTGTACAATGCCGCCCCCTGACGTAGGTCAGCCGATAATTTATGAAGTGTGTGAGCTGAGGCCCCTGATGAGCGAAACAAAAACCAACCTGCTGGATCTCGACCGGGATGCCATGCGTGCCTTCTTCGTCGAGTTGGGCGAGAAGCCGTTCCGGGCAGACCAGATAATGAAGTGGATCTATCACTTCGGTTGTGATGATTTCGATCAGATGAGCAACGTCAACAAGGCGCTGCGCGAGCGGCTCAAGGCCATTGCCGAGATCCGTGCCCCCGAGATCAGCCGTGAACAGCGCTCCGCCGATGGCACCATCAAATGGGCGCTGCAGGTGGGCGATCAGGAGGTAGAGACCGTCTACATTCCGGAAGCGGACCGCGCGACCCTGTGCGTCTCCTCCCAGGTGGGCTGCGCCCTGGCGTGCACCTTCTGCTCCACCGCCCAGCAAGGGTTCAACCGCAACCTGAAAGTCTCCGAGATCATCGGTCAGGTATGGCGTGCCGCCAAAGTGGTGGGTGGCAAGCGCCCCATCACCAACGTGGTGATGATGGGCATGGGTGAGCCGCTGCTCAACCTCGCCAACGTGGTACCTGCCATGAAGCTGATGATGGATGACTTCGGCTTCAGCATCTCCAAGCGCCGCGTCACTCTCTCCACCTCCGGTGTGGTGCCGGCGCTGGACATGCTGGGCGACCAGATCGACGTGGCCCTGGCCATCTCTCTGCATGCGCCGAACGACCAGTTGCGTTCCGAGATCATGCCGATCAACGACAAGTACAACATCGAGTCCTTCCTTGCCGGGGTACGCCGCTATCTGGCCAAGTCCAACGCCAACGGCGGCCGGGTGACCGTGGAGTATGTGCTGCTCGATCACATCAACGACGACATGCAGCATGCCCATGAGCTGGCCAAGGTTCTCAAGGAAACTCCTTGCAAGATCAACCTGATCCCGTTCAACCCCTTCCCGGGCAACCCGTTTGGCAAGCCGAGCAACAGCCGTATCGACCGTTTCTCCAAGGTGTTGATGGAATACGGCCTGACCGTCATCGTGCGCAAGACCCGTGGTGACGACATCGACGCCGCCTGTGGGCAGCTGGTGGGGGAGGTGATCGACCGCACCAAGCGCACCATGAAAAATCGGATGCAACAGGATGGGATTTCCGTCAAAATGGTTTAACTCCTAAGCCATTGTATAGACAGGAAATGGATATCCGTACATTGATCGTAGTGGCAGCGCTCTGTGCGCTGCCAGGCTGTGTCACAGAGACCACTTACGCTGGCCAGAATTCGACCCAGCGTGAAGTGGGCCCCGACCTCAAGGCCGCCGCCCAGACTCGTCTCGATCTGGGTATCCAGTATCTGCGCCAGGGCAATGCCGAGCAGGCCAAATTCAATCTCGACCGCGCCCTTCAGTACGATCCCAACAATCCTCAGGTCTACATCGGTTTTGCCTATTTCTACCAGCAGGTGTCGGATTTCAAGGCCGCCGAGGCGAGCTACAAGAAAGCGCTGGCCATGGATCCGTCCAATGCTGACGCGATGAACAACTATGGCGCCTTCCTCTGCAACCGTGGCCGCTTCGACGAAGCGGAAAAGGCGTTCTTGCAGGCCGTCAGCCAGCCCGATTACGTGAAGATCGCCGATACCTACGAGAATGCGGCGCTCTGCTCGATGCAAAATCACAGAAATGACAAGGCCAGCGAGTATTATCGTCTGGCCTTGGGGTATAATCCCCGCAATCCTAGGTTATTGCTGGACATGGCCGAGCTTTCCATGAAAGATGGCAAGCTTCCTGATGTCCAGTCTTACCTCGCGCGCTTTGCCGATGTGGCAGAGGAGAACGAGGAGAGCCTCTGGCTCCGGCTGCGGCTGGCCCAGGCCATGGACAAACCGGCATTACTTCACCAATTCGGGACTGAGCTGGTAAGGCAATATCCCACTTCGCAACAAGCCAAGCGTTACTTAGCCAATGACTACTGAACAGCCACACGATTTCCAAGACGACTCCCAGGCAGCGGGCCCAGGCCAGCTGCTGCGCAACGCCCGTGAACAGCTCGGCTGGACCCGGGAACAGGTTGCGTCCCGCATTCACCTTCGTCTGACCCTGATCGCCGCCATCGAAGCGGATACCTATGACAAGCACACGTCCCATACCTTCATTCGTGGCTATCTGCGGGCCTATGCCAAGCTCGTGGGCATCCCCGAGGAGACCATCCTCGCCGCCTACGAAAAGCTGGGGCTCACTCCCCCCGACAACATCGACATGCAGAGCTTCTCCCGTCGCTCCCGCCAGCAGGCCAATGACAGCCGGCTCAAGGTGGTGACCTGGCTGGTGATCCTGGTGCTGATCGGGCTCTCCGTCGCCTGGTGGTGGCAGAGCACGGCGCGCCGCTCCGCCGGTGACGACGCCCTGGCGGCGACCGAGATGAGCGCGACCGTCAATACGCCGGAAGCAAATGTTGCCCCCGCCGTGGAGGTCGCCGAGCCCGTGCTGCCCGTAGCGTCCGATGCCGTGTCCACCCAGGTTGTGGTGAGCGGTGCCACCGCGACCCTGCCTGTGGTCGCTACGGATGCCAGCGCAGCCGTCCCGACGGACGTTTCCGGTGCGGTCTCGACTGCCGAGAGCACGACCACCGAGCCCGCCAAGGCGCCCCAGCTCAAGATGAGCTTCACCGCCGATTGCTGGCTGGACGTCAAGGATGCCAACGGCAAGACCCTGTTCAGCGGTCTGAAGAAGGCGAACGACGAACTGGTACTGGAAGGACCCGAGCCACTCAGATTCATCATTGGCGCGCCCATGGCGGTCAATCTCGAATATCAGGGCAAGTCCTTCGACATGAGCCGTTACAACAACGGCCGGACTGCCCGCTTCTCACTGCCGCAGGAGTAATCAGTCCGCCATGTCTGTTCACGAAAAGCCCGCACACGAATCACCCATCGTTCGTCGCAAATCCAGACAGATCATGGTCGGCAACGTGCCGGTTGGGGGCGATGCCCCCATCACGGTACAGACCATGACCAACACCAAGACCACGGACGTGGCCGCTACCGTCGAGCAGATCCAGCGGATCGAGCGGGTCGGCGCCGACATCGTCCGGGTCTCCGTCCCCACCATGGAGGCGGCGGAAGCGTTCAAGCTCATCAAGCAGCAGACCCGCATCCCCATCGTGGCCGACATCCACTTCGACTACCGCATCGCCCTCAAAGTGGCCGAGTACGGGGCCGACTGCCTGCGCATCAACCCGGGCAACATCGGCAACGAAGAGCGGGTGCGTGCGGTGGTGGATTGCGCCCGTCACTACAACATCCCCATCCGCATCGGCGTCAACGGCGGTTCCCTTGAGCGTGATCTCCAGGAGAAATACGGCGAGCCGACCCCGGAGGCGCTGCTGGAGTCCGCCATGCGCCACGTGGATTACCTGGATCGCCTCGACTTCCAGAACTTCAAGGTGAGCGTCAAGGCGTCCGATGTCTTCCTGGCGGTCGGTGCCTATCGCCTGCTGGCCAAGCAGATCGACCAGCCGCTGCACCTGGGGATCACCGAGGCGGGTGGATTCCGCGCCGGCGCGGTCAAGTCCGCCATCGGCCTTGGCATGTTGCTGAGCGAAGGGATTGGCGACACCCTGCGCATCTCTCTGGCCGCCGATCCGGTGGAAGAGGTGAAGGTGGGCTTCGACATCCTCAAATCCCTGCGCATCCGTTCCCGCGGCATCAACTTCATCGCTTGTCCCTCCTGCTCCCGTCAGGAGTTCGACGTCATCGGCACGGTCAACGCCCTGGAAGAGCGGCTCGAAGACATCATCACCCCGATGGATGTCTCCATCATCGGCTGTGTGGTGAACGGTCCGGGGGAGGCGCTGGTTTCCGATCTCGGCCTTGCGGGCGCCGCCAACAAGAGTGCCTTCTACGAGGGGGGCCAGCGGGTCGACCGGCTCGACAACAAGGATTTGATCCCGACCCTGGAGCGTCGCATCCGTGCCCGGGCCGCCATGCTGGATCCGGCCAACCAGATCCAGGTGGACAAAGGTTGAACCATGACGGGGCCACCTGGGGTGGCCCCGGCTTTAGGTTGTTGATTTTACATCCCGCATCCGGGCACCCGATTTTACCTCGGGGTCGAAAATCCCTATAATGCGGCCAAATTTTACCTCTTTTTCTCGAGTATCAACGTGGCAAAACAGATCCAAGCTATTCGCGGTATGAATGATTGCCTGCCGGAGCAGAGCCCGGTATGGCAGAAAGTAGAACAGATCCTGCGCCAGGTCGTGGCCAGCTATGGCTACAGCGAAGTGCGCATGCCCATCGTCGAGCAGACCCATCTGTTCAAGCGTGCCATCGGTGAAGTGACCGACGTGGTCGAAAAAGAGATGTACACCTTTGAAGACCGCAACGGCGACAGCCTGAGCCTGCGTCCGGAAGGGACCGCCAGTTGCGTGCGTGCCGGCATCGAGCACGGTCTGCTTTACAACCAGGAACGCCGGATGTGGTACATGGGCCCCATGTTCCGTCACGAGCGTCCCCAGAAAGGTCGCTATCGCCAGTTCCACCAGTTCGGGGTCGAGCTGTTCGGCATCAACGGGCCGGACATCGATGCCGAGCTCATCATGCTGACTCACCGCCTGTGGCGTCTGTTCGGCATCAGCGATCACGTCACCTTGCAGCTCAACACCCTCGGCCAGAGCAGCGAACGTGCCGCCTATCGCGATGCCCTGGTCGCCTATCTGGAACAGTACAAGAGCGAGCTGGACGAAGAGAGCCAGCGCCGCATGTACAGCAACCCCCTGCGGGTGCTCGACTCCAAGGACGAAAAAGTGCAGGCCATCCTGGTGGGGGCGCCCCGTCTGTTCGATCACCTGGGCGAAGAGAGCCTGGCTCATTTCGAAGGGCTCAAGCGCCTGCTCGAGTCTGCCGGTATCAAATACGAAGTGAACGAGCGTCTGGTGCGCGGCCTCGACTACTACAACCTGACCGTGTTCGAGTGGGTGACCAACAGCCTGGGTGCCCAGGGCACCGTCTGTGCCGGTGGTCGCTACGACGGCCTGGTGGAGCAGCTCGGTGGCCAGCCGACCCCGGCGGTGGGCTTTGCCATGGGCATGGAGCGTCTGGTACTGATGCTTGAAACCCTCGAACTCAATGCTGACATCCGCCCGGCGGTGGATGTCTATCTCTGCATGGTGGGTGAGGGGACTGAACAGGCTGGCTTTGCCCTGGCAGAGCGCCTGCGCGATGCCCTGCCGGACTTGCGCCTCATGAGCCACTGCGGCGGCGGCAACTTCAAGAAACAACTCAAGCGTGCCGACAAGAGCGGCGCGGCCATTGCCCTGATCCTTGGGGAGACCGAGGTGCAAAGCGGGGAGATCACCATCAAATATCTGCGTGGCCAGGCCGAGCAACAGACCGTCTCGGTCGATGCCGCCATCGCCCTGCTGGCAGCGAAAGGAGAGTAAGCTGTGGAAGTGTATACCACTGAAGAACAACAGGTTGAGGTCATCAAGAACTGGTGGAAAGAGAACGGCACCTCGGTGATCGCCGGGACCGTGATCGGTCTGGTCGGCCTCTTTGGCTGGCGCTACTACAACGAGATGCAGCAGAACAACCAGGAAGCCGCCTCCCAGGCTTACAACGAGATGACCACCCAGCTCGCCAAGGGGGACGCCGCCGCCCTGGAGCAGGCAAAGAGCTTCATTACCGCCCACAAGGGTGACGCCTATGCCGAGCTGGCTGCCCTGCAACTGGCTGCGGCCGCCGTCAAGGCGGGCAAGCTGGATCTGGCTGCCGAGCAGCTGACCCAGATGGCCGCCAGTGGCGATGACAGCATCAAGCCCATCGCCGCCCTGCGTCTGGCCCGGGTCCTGAGCGATCAGGGCAAGGCAGACGAGGCCCTGGCCCAGCTTGGCAAGATCAACAACGACGCCTTCAAGGCCCAGGTGGCGGAAGTGCGCGGCGACATCCTGCAAAAGCAGGGCAAGGCCGAAGAAGCGCGCGATGCCTATCAGGCGGCGGCGGATGCCGGCGGCCTGCAGAGCAGCGCCGAACTCAAGCTGAAAATGGATGATCTGGCGCTGCCAGCCGTCACTGCGGGCGAGGCTCCGGATGCGTAATCTGTACAAGCGAATGGCGCTGGGGGTGGCTGTCTCCTTCGCCTTGCAGGGCTGCTCCCTGTTCAGTTCGGAAGAAGATCTCAACCCCATGGCACCCCTGCCCAAGGTCGAGTCCGCGTTCACTGCCGATACCGCCTGGTCCTCCTCGGTCGGGGATGGCATCGGCGACTTCTACTCCCAGCTCAAGCCGGTGGTGGAAGAGGACCGCATCTATGCAGCGGCCCGTGATGGCGATGTGACCGCCTTCGAGCGCGAGAGCGGCAAGGAGCTGTGGAGCGTGGATCTGGCAGATCTGCCCATCAACGCCGACAAGCGCAGTGCCCGTCTCTCCGGTGGCCTGGTCTCCCGCTACGGCAAGCTGTTCCTCGGGTCCGAAAACGGGGTGGTCTACGCCCTGAACGAGGCCAACGGCGAAGTGCTGTGGCAGACCACGGTGCCGGGTGAAGTGGTGGCGAGCCCCGCCGTCGAGGATGGCCGCGTGGTGGTGCTGACCACCTCCGGTCGTCTGGTGGCGCTCGATACCGACGAGGGCAAGCTGCAGTGGACCCTGTCCGAAGAGCAGCCGCCCCTGACCCTGCGCAGTGCCGGCGCCCCCATCATCACCAACGGTGCCGTCATCTATGGCCGCGCCGATGGCAAGGTGGGCATCGCCCTGCTGAGCAACGGCCAGCCGGTGCGTCAATCCAAGGTGGCCGACCCGCGCGGCGCCACCGAACTGGATCGGATGGTGGACGTCGATGCCAGCCCGCTGATTGCCGGTGATGAGCTCTACGCCATCGCCTACAACGGCCAGTTGATGGCGCGCAAGCTGATGAGCGGCGACGAAGTGTGGAAGCGCAAGTATTCCGGTTATCGCGATATGGCGGTGACCGGCAATGCCATCGTGCTGACCGACAGCCGCAGCCATCTGTTTGCGGTCGATCGTCGCAACGGTCTCGAGCTGTGGTCCAACACCCAGCTGGAAAACCGCACCGTGACCGCCCCCGTCATCCTGGGTGACTATGTGGTGGTCGGCGATGTGGAAGGTTACCTGTATTGGCTGGACCGTACCGACGGGACCATCAAGGCCATGCAGCAGCTCGACAGCAGTGGTCTCTATGCCGCTCCGCTGGTGGAGGGTGACACCCTGTATGTGCAGAGCCGTGACGGCAAGTTGTACGCCCTCAAGCGTCCTTGATCGTCCGATAATGTGAATATCCGGCTCCTGGTCTTCGGACCCGGAGCCTTTGTCGTCTTGAGAATGAGGCTTTTATGACTCCTGTAGTTGCCCTGGTGGGCCGCCCCAACGTGGGGAAATCCACCCTGTTTAACCGCCTGACCCGTACCCGGGATGCCCTGGTTGCCGACTTCCCCGGCCTGACCCGGGACCGCAAATATGGCCAGGCGAAGCTGGGCGAGCTGGAATTTATCGTGGTCGATACCGGCGGTATCGATGGCACCGAGGAGGGGATCGAGCTGAAGATGGCCGAGCAGTCCCTGCTGGCCATCGAAGAGGCCGATGTGGTGCTCTTCATGGTGGATGCCCGTGCCGGTCTCACCGCGGCGGATCAGGCCATCGCCGAGCACCTGCGCAAGACCCACAAGAAGGTGTTTCTGGTGGCCAACAAGACCGACGGCATCGACGGTGACTCCGCGGTGTCCGAGTTCTACGGTCTGGCCCTGGGCGAGGTCTACCAGATGGCGGCCGCCCACGGCCGTGGCGTACTGAGCCTGCTGGAGCTGGCCTTGGCCCCCCACCTCGAGACCCTGGTCGGCTCTGCCACCGAGGCACAAGAGGAAGAGGAGCTGGAGGAGTTCGACGAAGAGGCCCTGCTGCGCATGGTGGCTGCCGGTGAGCTCGACACCCGGGAAGACACCAAGGAGACGCCGTTCGCCGACCTGCCCATCAAGTTCGCCATCGTCGGTCGTCCCAACGTTGGCAAATCCACCCTGACCAACCGCATGCTGGGTGAAGATCGGGTCATCGTCTACGACATGCCGGGTACCACCCGCGACTCCGTCTACATCCCCATGGAGCGCGACGATCAGAAATACGTGGTCATCGACACCGCCGGCGTGCGTCGCCGTGGCAAGGTGCACGAGACGGTGGAGAAGTTCTCCGTCATCAAGACGCTCAAGGCGATTGAAGATGCCAACGTCTGCCTGCTGGTCATTGACGCCCGGGAGACCATCACGGATCAGGACTTGAGCATCCTCGGCTTCGTGCTCAACAGCGGCCGCTCCGTGGTACTGGTGGTCAACAAGTGGGACGGCCTGGATCAGAAGGTGAAAGAGGACGTCAAGAACGAGCTGGACAGACGTCTGGGCTTCATCGACTTCGCCCGGGTGCACTTCATCTCCGCCCTGCACGGCAGTGGCGTCGGTCACCTGTTCGAATCCATCAACGAGGCTTACGAGTCCGCGACCCGCCGCACCAGCACCGCCATGCTGACCCGCATCATGCAGATGGCCCAGGAAGATCACCAGCCGCCCATGGTGAATGGTCGCCGGGTCAAGCTGAAGTATGCCCACGCCGGTGGTTACAACCCGCCGCGCATCGTGATCCACGGCAACCAGCTCAACGACCTGCCGGACTCCTACAAGCGCTACCTCATCAACTACTTCCGCAAGTCGTTGAAGATCATGGGGACCCCGATCCGGGTGGAGTTCCAGGAGTCGGTCAACCCGTTCGAGGGCAAGAAGAACACCCTGACCCTGAGCCAGGAGCGCCAGCGCAAGCGCCTGCTCAAGGCCAAAGCGAAGAAATAAAGCCCTGCGGCTGCCCTTACCGGCAGCCGTTTTTCTTGGTGGCCCTCTTCAGGGCAGACAAACCGGGGGAGGGGCTGCGGGTAATGCCGGTGCACAGTGACGTAAAGAGGAGAAGAGAATGAACACGCTGACCTGCCCTGCCTGTCAGGGCGAACTGGACAGCCGCAGCCGCGAGACGACGTGTGGCCAGTGTCAGGCCCGTTATCGCATCCGGGCCCTGTGTCCTGCCTGCGGGCAGGAGCTGGAGCGACTTCGGGCTTGCGGCGCGGTGGATTATTTTTGCAACCACTGCAACACCCTGGTCTCCAAACGCACCGTTCTGTTTGAAGCGCAGCCTGACAAGGCATAAAAAAACCCGGCTGATGCCGGGTTTATACTGTGTGCTCCGCTATCAGCAGCGTGAAGGAGCGGTTTCTGTGCCAGATCTTGCGTTTCATGTCGGCCAGCTTGAGCTTGCGTCTCGGGCTCCAGGCACATTTGGTTTTTCGGGCCAACATGGCTCTTCTGCGTGCTCGCATCCTGTTCTCCTACCTGGTCTTGCGTGGGGCCGAAAGGGCCCTTGGCAGGAACTGCAACGCAATGAATACATTGCAATAAGTTCGCTCCAGCGCCCCTCGTATACCCAAGGATGGTAACAGAGAACAGGGCAGGAAAACACACCCCCGACGAGGCTAGGGGGTGATGATCTGTTTGACCACTTCGGCAATGATGGCCGGACGCTGCGCCGGCACGTCCGGCTCGCTGCTGTCGTCCTCGTCCAGCTCTTCGCGACGATGGGCCTTCTGCTGTTCGTTGTCGAGCCAGAGCAGGCTCTGGTAGTACTGGCGCACGTTGTTGACATAGTTGCGCGCCTCGCCGCCACGGGCATAGCCATAGCGTACCTTGCGATGCCAGCGTGACTGCTGCAACAGGGGCAGCACCTCTTTCACGTCGCTCCAGGCGTCCGGGTTCTTGCCCAGCTCCTTGGTCAGGCGGCGGGCATCCATCATGTGGCCGTAGCCGATGTTGTAGGCGGTGAGGGCAAACCACACTTTCTCGTCCGCCGGGACCGAGTCGGGCACCTTCGCCATCATCTCCTGCAGGTAGCGGGCGCCCCCCTTGATGCTCTCTTCCGGGTGGGTGCGATCGTTTACCCCCATCGCCTTGGCGGTCGGGCCGGTGAGCATCATCATGCCGCGCACCCCGGTGTAGGAGCGAGCCTGGGGATCCCAGTGGGATTCCTGATAGCTGATGGCGGCCAGCAGCCGCCAGTCGATATCCTTGGCGTGGGTCTGGAACAGCGCCTGGTACTTGGGCAGCAGGCTCTTGGCCCGTTGCAGGAAGGTACGGGTGTCGACGAAGTCGAAGTTCTGCACGTGGCCGAAGTACTTCTCGTCGAGCTTGGCGATGGCGCCATCCATGAAGCGCTGACCGAAGAAGTCGATGATGCTGGCGTAGAGGCTGTCGTCGGGCAGCTTGGTCATGGCCCAGGCCACGGTCTGCTTGCTGGCGAGGGTCAAGCCTTCGGTGAGTTCGGGGTAGTAGCGCTGGGTACGGGCCAGTATGGTGTCCTGCACCACGGTGTAGTCCACCTTGCCGTCGGCGACCTGCTTGAGCAGCTCCTCCACGTCCGCATCCCGATTGGTGCTCCACTTCAGGTTGGGGTACTGCTTGGCCAGCTCCTTCATCAGGTCCTCGCCGGTGGAGCCCGCCGGCACCACTATGTTGCCCTTGATGTCACCGAGGTTCTTGGGCCTGGAGGAGCCGTTGCGATAGACCAGCTTGGGGGAGACCTGGTAGAAGCCAGGGCCGAAGCGGAACAGCTTGCGCCGCTCCGGGGTCACGACGATGGCGGCGGCGGCGAGATCCAGCTTGCCCTTTTGCAGTTGCTCGACCAACTCGGCGGTGCTGTAGGCCGGTACTATGGTCAGCTTGACCCCCAGCCAGTCGGCGTAAAGCTGCGCCAGCTCGTAGTCGAACCCCAGTGCGGTATCGTCACGCTGGTAATAGGAAGTGGGGCCATAGAGGGTGCCAACCCGGATCTCGCCTCGCTGGCGGATCTGCTCCAGTTGGCTGGAGGGGTGGTAGAAGTCGCAACCGGCCAGGGCCAGCGTCAACATCATCCCGATGAACAGTCGAAAAATGCAGCGCAAGTAGGTGAGTACCCTTGTTGAAAAAATCGGCATTTGTCAAAAAAGAGGCACCTTTATACCAGAGAGTATGAAGGGAGTCACACCGCGCGAGATGAGAAAAACGTTTGTTCAGGATGGGCCTGATCCCTATAATACGCGCGTCTCAAATCCCCCCACACTCTAAAACTTGGTGAGAAAGGTATATGGAAATCTTGCGTGGTGCCCCAGCACTGTCTGAGTTTCGTGTCCACAAGCTGCTGCAGAGCTGCGCACAGAGAGGAGTAGAGATAGCAAGCGTCTATGCGGAATACGTGCATTTTGCCGAGCTGACGAGCCCGCTGTCGCCCCCCGAGCGAGCGACCTTGGGCCAGCTTCTGCGCTACGGCCCGACCATCCCGGAACACACCCCCAGCGGTCAGCTGTTCCTCGTTACTCCCCGCCCCGGCACTATCTCCCCCTGGTCTTCCAAAGCAACCGACATCGCCCACAACTGCGGCCTGAAACAGGTCAAGCGGCTGGAGCGCGGCATTGCCTATTACGTGCAGGCCAAGGGTGAGCTGAGCGTGGCCCAACGCAGCGAGATCGCGGCCCTGCTGCACGATCGCATGATGGAAGTGGTCTTTGCCGAGATGAACGAGGCCGCCGCCCTGTTTGCTCACCACGAGCCGCGCCCCTTTACCCAGGTAGATGTGCTGGGTGGTGGTCGCGCCGCCCTGGAAGAGGCCAACGTGACCCTGGGTCTGGCCCTGGCCGATGACGAAATAGATTACCTAGTGACCAACTTCACCCGGCTGGGTCGCAATCCCAACGACATCGAGCTCTACATGTTTGCCCAGGCGAACTCCGAGCACTGCCGCCACAAGATCTTCAACGCCGACTGGACCATAGACGGCGAACAGCAGCCCAAGTCGCTGTTCAAGATGATCAAGAACACCTTCGAGCAGACGCCGGATCATGTCCTGTCTGCCTACAAAGACAACGCCGCGGTGATGGAAGGCAGCCAGGGTGGCCGCTTCTTCCCGAGCCCCGCCAACGGTGAGTACCAGTATCACCAGGAGCGTGTCGACATCCTGATGAAGGTGGAGACCCACAACCACCCGACCGCCATCTCTCCCTTCCCGGGGGCCGCCACCGGCTCCGGCGGCGAAATCCGCGACGAGGGTGCGACAGGCCGTGGCGCCAAGCCCAAGGCGGGCCTGGTGGGCTTCTCCGTCTCCAACCTGCGCATCCCCGGTTTCGAGCAGCCCTGGGAGCAGGACTTCGGCAAGCCGAGCCGCATCGTCAGCGCCTTTGACATCATGCAGGAAGGGCCCCTTGGCGGCGCCGCCTTCAACAACGAATTCGGTCGCCCTGCCATCCTGGGTTACTTCCGTACCTTCGAAGAGCAGGTGCCGAGCCACAACGGCGTCGAGGTGCGCGGCTACCACAAGCCCATCATGCTGGCGGGCGGTATCGGCAACATCCGCAGCGAGCACGTCCAGAAAGGGGAGATCCCGGTGGGGGCTGCCCTCATCGTGCTGGGTGGTCCGGCCATGAACATCGGCCTGGGTGGCGGCGCCGCCTCCTCCATGGCGTCCGGTCAGTCTGCCGAAGATCTCGACTTCGCCTCCGTGCAGCGTGACAACCCCGAGATGGAGCGTCGCTGCCAGGAAGTGATCGACCGCTGCTGGCAACTGGGGGACGACAACCCCATCGTCTTCATCCACGACGTGGGCGCCGGTGGTCTCTCCAACGCCATGCCGGAGCTGGTGAGCGACGGGGATCGCGGTGGTCGCTTCGACTTGCGTGCCATTCCGAACGACGAGCCGGGCATGAGCCCGCTGGAAGTCTGGTGCAACGAATCCCAGGAGCGTTATGTGCTGGCCGTGGCCCAGGACAAGCTGCCTCTGTTCAAGGCCTTGTGCGAGCGCGAACGTGCCCCCTATGCCGTCATCGGCACCGCCACCGAAGAGAAGCATCTCACTCTCTCTGATGATCACTTTGACAACCAGCCCATCGATCTGCCGCTGGACGTGCTGCTTGGCAAGGCGCCCAAGATGCACCGCGACGTGCAGAGCCTGCCTGCCCAGGGCAAGGCGCTGCAACTGGACGGCATCACCCTCAGCGACGCCGCCGAGCGCGTGCTGCGCCTGCCGACCGTGGCGGAGAAGTCCTTCCTCATCACCATCGGCGATCGCACCGTAACAGGCCTCGTCAACCGCGACCAGATGGTCGGCCCCTGGCAGATCCCGGTGGCTGACTGCGCCGTCACCGCCGCGACCTACGACAGCTACCACGGTGAAGCCATGTCCATGGGGGAACGCACCCCGGTGGCGCTGCTCTCTCATGCCGCCTCCGCCCGCATGGCGGTGGCCGAGGCCTTGACCAACCTGGCACCAGCCAATATCGGCTCCCTCAAGCGGGTCAAGCTCTCCGCCAACTGGATGTCCGCTGCCGGCCATCCGGGGGAAGATGCGGGTCTCTACGAAGCCGTGAAAGCGGTGGGCGAAGAGCTCTGCCCGGCCCTTGGCATCACCATCCCGGTGGGCAAGGACTCCATGTCCATGAAGACCCGCTGGCAGCAGGACGGCGAAGAGCGCAGCGTCACCTCGCCGCTCTCCCTGCTCATCTCCGCCTTTGCCCGGGTCGAGGACGTGCGCAATACCGTGACCCCGCAACTGCGCACCGATCTCGGTGAGACCGACCTTATCCTCATCGACCTTGGCAACGGCAAGCAGCGCCTCGGCGCCTCGGCCCTGGCCCAGGTCTATCGCCAGCTTGGGCAAAGCGCTCCGGATCTGGACAACCCGGTCCAGCTCAAGGGCTTCTTCAACGCCATCCAGGCGCTGGTGGCGGATCGCAAGCTGATTGCCTACCACGACCGCTCCGACGGCGGCCTCTTCGTCACCCTGACCGAGATGGCGTTTGCCGGTCACTGCGGCCTCGACATCCAGCTCGATCGCGTGGGTGGCGACCTGCTGCCGGCCCTGTTCAACGAGGAGCTGGGTGCCGTCATCCAGGTTCGTCGCGAAGACAAGGAAGCGGTGCTGACCCTGCTGGCCGGTCACGGTCTGGCAGCCTGCTCCCATGTGCTGGGCACGGTGCGCGAAGACGACCTCATCCTGTTCCAGCGTGCCGGCAGCGAAGTGTATCGCGCCAGCCGCACCGCCCTTCGCACCATCTGGGGCGAGACCAGCTGGCAGATGCAGCGCCTGCGTGACAACCCGGAGTGCGCCGATCAGGAACATGCCGCCCGCCAGGACGTCGCCGATCCGGGTCTGCAGGCCAGGCTCACCTACAACCCGTCCGACGACGTGGCCGCGCCCTATATCGCTCGCGGGGTTTCTCCCCGTCTGGCGGTGCTGCGCGAGCAGGGGGTCAACTCCCACGTGGAGATGGCGGCCGCCTTCGATCGCGCCGGTTTTACTGCGGTGGACGTGCATATGAGCGACATCCTCGAGGGGCGCATCAAGCTTGAGGAGTTCCAGACCCTGGTGGCCTGTGGCGGCTTCTCCTACGGCGACGTGCTGGGGGCGGGCGAAGGCTGGGCCAAGTCCATCCTGTTCAACGACAACGCCCGTGAGCAGTTCCAGCGCTTCTTCGAGCGCGGCGATACCCTCTCCCTGGGGGTGTGCAACGGCTGCCAGATGATGTCCAACCTGCGTGACCTCATCCCGGGGGCCGATCTCTGGCCGCGCTTCGTGCGCAACCGCTCCGAGCGCTTCGAGGCGCGCTTCAGCCTGGTGGAAGTGCAGGACTCCCCGTCCGCCTTCTTCGCCGGGATGGCGGGTTCCGTGATGCCGATTGCCGTCTCCCACGGGGAAGGGCGCGTGGAAGTGCGCGATGCCGCTCACCTGGCTGCGCTGCAACAGAGCGGTCTGGTGGGGCTGCGTTTCGTGGACAACTGCGGCAACGTCACCGTGCAATACCCGGCCAACCCCAACGGCTCCCCTGACGGTATCACCGCGGTGACCAGTGCGGACGGCCGCGCCACCATCATGATGCCGCACCCGGAGCGGGTGTTCCGCACCGTGGCCAATTCCTGGCACCCGGACAACTGGGGAGAGGATGGCGCCTGGATGCGCATGTTCCGCAATGCTCGGGTTCGCCTGGGCTAAGCGCCAGCAAGAAACCAAAAACCGGCCCCAGTGGCCGGTTTTTTTATGGGCATGGGTCTGAGAATGGGGAGGGTAGGAGGAGACGAGCACGATGGGGGCGAGGCCATCTTCAGCTCGCTGCTCCGCCAGCTGCTTGCTGGAGGATATGGGATGGATTGAGGGGAGGGATCTGGTATCGCCTGCCAGATAGGCAAGCCGGACCGGGCCTTGGCGGACATAAAAAAACCGGCCATGGAGGCCGGTTTTGCTGTGTGAGCTGAACCTGAGGCTAGCGCAGCACCACGTGTTGGAAGCCCTGCACCAGGCTGATGACGGGCTGGGGGTAGATGCCGAGCAATACCACCAGAATGGCGGAGAGCAGCACCACCAGGCCCCCGGAGGAGAAGGCCCAGTCGGCCCTGGCATCGCGCAGTTGCATGCCGGGTTCACGCAGGTAGAGGGTGACCATGACCCGCAGGTAGTAGTAGAGCCCCAGGGCACTGCCGAGCACGATGGCGCCACTGAGCCACCACAGCTTGGCATCGACGGTGACGCCGATGAGGTAGAACTTGCCGATGAACCCCAGCGTCATGGGGATACCCGCGAGGGAGAGCATCATCACCGTCATCACCGCCGTCAGATAGGGGCGCTTCCAGAACAGACCGCGATAACTGTGCAGGGAGTCCGCATCCTTGCCGCGATAGGGGCTGGACATCATGCTGATGACGCCGAAGGCCCCCAGGCTGGTGAACAGGTACATCAGCAGGTAGACACCCGCCGCTTCCACCGGCATCTCGCCGAGGCGGCTTGTCACCACCACTGCCAGCAGATAGCCGAAGTGGGAGATGGAGGAGTAACCCATCATCCGCTTGATGTTGGTCTGGATCAGCGCCAGGAGGTTGCCGACCACGATGGAGATGACTGCCATGGCCGCCAGCAGCCAGTGGATCATGGGATCCGAGGTGGCGGGTACCGCCAGGTAGAAGCGCAGCAGCACGCAGAACACGGCTATCTTGCTCACGGTGGCGAGGAAGGTGGCCACCGGTGCCGGCGCCCCTTCATAGACGTCCGGGGTCCAGAGGTGGAAGGGGGCGAGGGACAGCTTGAACGCAAAGCCGACCAGCATCAGGCCAAAGCCCCCCATCAGCAGCGGATGGTGAGCCGGGCTCTGGGCCAGGGTCACACCGAGATCGCTGAAGCTCAGGCTTCCGGCCTGGGCGTAGAGCAGTGCCATGCCGAACAGCAGGAAGGCGGTGGCACTGGCGGAGAGCACCATGTACTTGATGCTGGCTTCCAGCGAGTGCCGCTCGCGATAGGCATACCCCACCAGACCGAACATGGGCAGGGTCAGCATCTCGATCCCGATGAAGAGCGAGGCGAGGTGACGGGAGGCCGCCAGCACCAGACCACCGGCGGTGGCGATGAGCAGCAGCAGGTAGAACTCTTCCCGGTTGTCCGGATAGCCCTTGAGCCAGGTGCGACCGAAGGTGCAGGTGGCCAGGGCCCCGATGAGCACCAGCCCCATGTAGAAGACCGCGTAAGCGTCCACTTGCAGCAGGGGAGTGACCCCCTGATCCCCCTGGGCCATCACGATGGGCAGGGAGAAGAGCGCGAGGTTGAGGCCGATGATGGTGACCACGAAGGCGGTGTCGTCACAGCGCTTCCAGGCGATGGCCAGCATCAGGGCCACCATGGCCCCCGTGGTCAGCAACAGGGGCAGCAGGGCCAGCAGTTGAGAAACAGTAAACGTCATGACAGTGCTCCCGACATGGACAAGGAAGGCGAAAGAGAAAGCATCATTGCAGCGCCCCCGTGCCCGGCAGCGCGTACCAGTGCAGCACGCTCAGGAGGCTGCTGCTGGCGGTGTCGAGCACCGGCTGGGGATAGAGACCGAGCAGCACCAAGAGGCCGGCGATGGTCAGCATCATGGTCAGCTCCCGGGTATCCAGCCCCTTGAGCATGCTCTCCTCCCGGGGCGTCCCGAAGCAGGCCCGCTGCAGCATGATGAGGGAGTAGACCGAGGCCAGCACCAGCCCGAAGGTGGCGATGACGGTGATGACGGGGGCCACCTGGAAGCTGCCGATGAGGATCAGGAACTCGCCGACAAAATTGCCGGTCCCCGGCATCCCGAGGGATGCGACGGAGAAGAACAGCATCACGCCGGGCAGGTAGCGCAGCCGTCCCCAGAGACCGCCCATCTGGCGCAGATCCCGGGTGTGCAGGCGCTCGTAGAGCTGGCCGCACAGGATGAAGAGACCGGCGGCCGAGAGCCCGTGGGCAATCATCTGTACCACTGCCCCTTGCAGGGCGAGCTCGCTGCCGGAGTAAATGGCGATCATCACGAAGCCCATGTGGGAGATGCTGGTGTAGGCAACCAGCCGCTTGATGTCGGTCTGGGCAAAGGCCAGCAGGGCGCCATAGACGATGCCGATGAGGCCGAGCACCATGGCGTAGGGGGCAAACTCGGCGGACGCCTCGGGGAAAAGCGGCAGAGTGAAGCGCAGCAGGCCGTAGGCCGCGGTTTTCAGCAAGATGCCCGCGAGATCCACGGAGCCTGCGGTGGGCGCCTGGCTGTGGGCATCAGGGAGCCAGCCATGGAGCGGCACCAGGGGCATCTTGACCGCGAAGGCGATGAAGAAGCCCAGCATCAGCAGCCACTGTACCGTGCTGCTCATGGGGGTGTTGAGCAGTTCCTGATAGTTGAAGGTGAAGACACCGGTGGCGGCGTGGTGGGTCAGTACCAGGCCCAGGATGGCCACCAGCATGATGAGGCCGCTCGCCTGGGTATAGATGAAGAACTTGGTGGCGGCGTTGATGCGCGACTTGCCATCGGTGACCGAGTGGCCCCAGAGCGCGATCAGGAAGTACATCGGCACCAGCATCATCTCCCAGAAGAAGAAGAAGAGGAACAGATCCACCGCCATGAAGACGCCGAGCACGCCCCCCAGGATCCACAGCAGGTTGAGGTGGAAGAAGCCGATGCGCTGGACGATCTCCTTCCAGGAACAGAGGATGGCCAGCACGCCGATGAAGCTGGTGAGGATCACCATCAGGAGCGACAGCCCGTCCACGGCGAGGTGCAGGGAGATGCCGAAGCGGGGGATCCAGGGTTGTTGCCACTCGGCTGCCCAGACGGGGAGGCCGGGGCTGGCGAGGGTGAAGTCACCACCGAGCCAGATGGCGCTGGAGAGCACCAGACAGGCGCTCATGGAGGCGAGGGCCACCCAGCGAACGAATTGTCCGCCGAGCCGCTCCATCTGCCAGCAGAGCAAGCCGCCGATGAAGGGAATTAGCAAGATCCAGAGTAAGGTCACGATATCAGCTCTCATCTAGGTTCTAGTCGGGCAGGCGCTGAGCCTGCCACACAATATTGGGCTCATGGATCAGCCGAGCAGCAGCAGGGCCAGGATCAGGGCGGCGCCCATCCCCATGGAGGCTGCGTACCAGCGCAACTTGCCGGAGACGGTCCAGGCCAGCAGCTGATGCCCCCCCTGGGCCAGCACGGCGGGCAGGTTCATCATCCTGTCCAGCGGATCCTTGCCGAGCAGGCGAGTCGCCAGCAGGTAGGGCTTGACCCAAATCAGGTCATAAAGCCAGTCAAAGCCCCAGGCATTGAACCAGAGGGTGGACAGAGCCCGCCCAGGTGCACTCTGTGCGATCCCCTTCGCCAGGCGACGTTCGCCGAGGAAGAGGAAGGCGGCCAGCGCAATGCCTGCCACGGCGATGACGCCTGAGAGGATCTCGAGGCCATGGCGTCCCTCTTCGATGTGATCACCGGGGCCTGCCGGCAGTACTCCGGCGAGCGGCGGCACTATCAATGCACCCACCCCGGTAGAGAGCACCAGCAGCACCAGCAGTGGCAGATGGTGGGCAAGGCCCTGTCCGGCGTGAGCCTGGGTCTGCGCCTTGCCGTGGAAGGCGATGAAGATGAGGCGGAAGGTGTAGAGGGAGGTGAGGAAGGCACCACCCAGACCGGCCCACAGCAGGGCGCTCTGGCCACTGGCCTGCACCTGCCAGAGGATGGCGTCCTTACTGTAGAAACCGGCGGTCACCAGCGGCAGCGCGGCCAGGGCCGAGCCCCCCACCAGGAAGCAGGCGTAGACCAGCGGCAGCGATTTGCGCAGCCCCCCCATCTTGAAGATGTTCTGCTCGTGGTGGGTCGCAACGATGGCGGCCCCGGCGGAGAGGAACAGCAGCGCCTTGAAGAAGGCGTGGGTCATCAGGTGGAAGATGGCCCCTTCCCAGGCACCGACCCCCAGGGCCAGGAACATGTAGCCAATCTGGCTCATGGTGGAGTAGGCCAGGATCCGCTTGATGTCGGTCTGCACCAGGGCGGCAAAACCGGCCAGCACTAGCGTGATGGCACCGACCAGCGCCACCAGATGGAGGATCTCCGGGGCCAGCAGGAAGAGGCCGTGGGTGCGGGCGATGAGGTAGACACCGGCGGTCACCATGGTGGCGGCGTGGATCAGTGCCGAGACCGGGGTCGGGCCCGCCATGGCGTCCGCCAGCCAGGTCTGCAGGGGCAGCTGGGCGGATTTGCCGACCGCGCCGCCGAGCAGCATGAGGCAGGCGAACGACAGGGCAGGGGAGCCGTCGGCAAACATCGCAGGGGCTCGCACCAGCAGCTCGTGAATGTTGAGGGTGCCGAGCTCGCGGTAGAGCACGAAGAGCCCGATGGCAAGGAAGACGTCGCCGACCCGGGTCACCACGAACGCCTTGAGGGCGGCGGCGCCGTTGTTGCGATCCTTGTAGTAGAAGCCGATCAGCAGGTAGCTGCACAGCCCCACCCCTTCCCAGCCCAGGTAGACGAACAGCAGGTCATCGGCCAGCACCAGGAACAGCATGCTGGCGATGAAGAGGTTGGTGTAGGTGAAGAAGCGCGAATACCCCTCTTCCCCGCGCATGTACCAGGAGGCGAACAGGTGGATGAAGAAGCCCACCCCGGTCACGACCCCCAGCATGGTCAGCGACAGCCCGTCCAGGGAGAGACGGAAGGCAGGCTGGAACTCGCCCACCGTCATCCACTGCCACAGGGTCTGGGTATAGACGCCGCCTTCCGGCATGGTATTGAGAAAATCGATGCCGACCCACAGGGTAGTGAGGGCCGAGAGACCGATGCTGCCGACACCGATGAGCGCCGAGGTGCGCTCGCCGAGGCGGCCGAGGGAGAAGGCCAGCAGCAGCCATCCCAGCAGCGGGAACAGGAAAGTCAGATATAGGAGGCTCATCCGCGCATCTCGCTCACAGTGTCCACGTTCAGGGTGTGGTAACGACGATAGAGCAGCAGTAACAGGGCGAGGCCGATACTGGCCTCCGCTGCCGCCAGAGAAATCACCAGTATGTACATGATCTGGCCGTCGGCCTGGGCCCAGCGGCTACCCGCCACCACGAATGCCAGGGCGGACGCGTTCATCATGATTTCGATACTCATGAGGATAAACAACAGGTTGCGGCGTATCAGCAGGCCGCACAGGCCGATGGCAAACAAAATGGCCGCCAGCAGGAGGCCGTGCTCCATGGGAATTCCACTCATCGCCATGCTCCTTGTGCTTGCTGGATGGAAAGGGGGCGGGCTGCCGGCAGCGAGCCATGCATCACCACGGGGATGTCGCTCATTGCTGACCTCCTTCCTGTGTGGTGCGAGGTACGGAGAGCACTTCCCCGCTCTTGTCCTCGCGGCCCAGGTGATAGGCGGTGACCAGACCTGCCAGCAGCAAGATGGAGGCGAGCTCCACCGCCAGCACATAGGGGCCGAACAGGGCGATACCGACTTCCTTGGCGCTGACCTCGGTCAGACCCAGTTCACCGCCGGTCACGCCGAGAATGCCGTGGGCCAGAAAGCCCAGCAAAATGAGGGAGAGCAGGGCCGGGCCACCCCAGGTCATGGGGGTGAGCCACTTCTTCTCCTGATCCTGGGCGCTCCCCAGGTTCAGCATCATCACCACGAACACGAACAGCACCATGATGGCGCCGGCGTAGACGATCACCTGCAGGGCCCCCGCAAAGGCGGCGCCCAGGCAGAAGAAGATCATGGCCACGGCGATGAGGGAGATGATGAGATTGAGCAGCGCATGCATGGGGTTGCTGGTGCTGATCACCCGCAGCGTGCTGTAAACGGCGACCAGGGCCGCGACATAGAATGCCAGTTCCATGATTGACTCCTAGGGCAGCAGGCTCTTGACATCGATGGGCTTGGCTTCGTTCTCGGCATCCCCTTTGGGTTTGCCGTCGATGGCCATCCCGCTCATGCGGTAGAAGTTGTAGTCCGGGTATTTGCCGGGGCCGCTTATCAGCAGATCTTCCTTCTCGTACACCAGATCCTGGCGACGATACTCCCCCATCTCGAAATCCGGCGTCAGCTGGATGGCGGTGGTGGGGCAGGCCTCCTCGCACAGGCCGCAGAAGATGCAACGGGAGAAGTTGATGCGAAAGAACTCCGGGTACCAGCGGCCATCTTCCCGCTCCGACTTCTGCAAAGAGATGCAACCGACCGGGCAGGCAACAGCACACAGGTTGCACGCCACGCAGCGTTCGTCGCCATCGGGATCCCGGGTCAGTACGATGCGACCGCGAAAGCGGGGGGCGGCGTAGACCGGCTGCTCCGGGTAGCTCAGGGTTTCACGGGGGCGCCAGGCATGGGAGAAGACCATCCCAAGACTGCGCAACTGGGTGCCAACACCCTTGATAATGCTCGTAATTTTCATAGGTGCCTCACTGCACATTTATCAGCACTGGCGCCTGGGCGTTTCCTTGCCGCAGACGGCCGAATCATCGTCATGTCCATCTCGTTTTGCTCACGCATTCATCAGCACCACGGCAGCGGTGACCAGCATGTTGAGCAGGGTCAGGGGCAGGCACACTTTCCAGCCAAAGGACATCACCTGGTCGAAGCGCGGGCGGGGCAGGGAGGCCCGCAGCAGGATGAAGAACACCATGAAACAGGCTGTCTTCAGGGCGAACCAGATGAAGGGCGGCAGCCAGGGGCCGTGCCAGCCACCGAAGAAGAGGGTCACGATGAGTGAAGAGATCAGCACGATGCCGATGTACTCCCCCACGAAGAAGAGACCCCACTTCATGCCCGCGTACTCGATGTGATAGCCGTCGGCGAGCTCCTGCTCGGCCTCCGGCTGGTCAAACGGGTGGCGGTGGGTGACGGCGACCCCGGCAAACAGGAAGGTGACGAAGCCCAGGATCTGGGGGATCACGTTCCACATGCCGGCCTGGGCCTCGACGATGTCACGCAGGTTGAAGCTGCCGGTCTGGATGACGATGCCCATGAGCGAGAGGCCAAGGAACACCTCGTAGGAGAGGGTCTGGGCCGAGGCGCGCAGGCTGCCGAGCAGGGAGTACTTGTTGTTGCTCGACCAGCCTGCGAAGAGCACGGCATAGACCGCCAGCCCGGCGATCGCCAGGATATAGAGCAGCCCCACGTTGAGATCCGCCACGCCCCAGGTGGGGGTGATGGGTACCACCGCAAACGCCAGGATGAAGGCGGTGAAGGCGATGATGGGGGCCAGCACGAAGATCCGGCGATCCGCAAAGGGCGGGATCCAGTCCTCCTTGAAGAACATCTTGACCATGTCGGCCGCCAGTTGCAGCAGGCCGAAGGGGCCAACCCGGTTGGGGCCGTAACGGTCCTGCCACAGTGCCAGCAGGCGGCGCTCGATGAAGCTCATGAAGGCGCCAGCCCCCACGATCCCCACGAGTACGACCAGGGCCTTGCCGACCTCGATCAGCAGATCCATCAGAGAGTCGCTCATGCGATGACCTCCTGCAGGTTATCGATCAGGGCATGGTGCAGGGCGGTCGGCAGGCCGTTCACCCCGAGTGGCAACCCTGCCAGGCCCGGAGCCAGCGCATCGCTCAGGCGAAGACGCAGGCGCCAGTGGTTGCCACCCCAGGAGAAGGCCACCAGTGCGTCAGGGGATAGTGCCAGGCGCGCGGCATCCGCCGGGTTCAGTACCAGGGTGGGTTCCCCCATGCGAGCCTGGATGACCGGGCTTCTGGCGGAGAGCTCCTCGCCACCGAACAGCTGGTCATAGCTCACCACCTGCAGGGATGCGGCGGGCTGGAAGGGGGCCGGGATGGTGCCAAACCAGCCCAGGTTGCCTTCGCCCGGCTCCAGCAGGCGGCGACCGGGATCCCCGGCACGCAGGTTGCCGCCCACCTCGTCCTGGAACTTGTTCCAGGCGGAGGGGGAGTTCCAGCCCGGCGCCCAGGCAAACGGTACCTGGGAGAGGGGCTGGCGGGAACCAGCGTAGCCTTCCATGGAGAAGGCGAACGGCGAATCGGGATCCTGGGCGACTCTGGGCTCGCTCACGTTCTGGTTCGCCAGCATGGAGGTGCGACCACTGTAGCGGTGCGGCTCCCGGGCGAGCTTCATGCCGCGAATGCGCAGGCCGGCGTTGGGTGCAGCTTCACCCATGGTGGTGAGCAACGGGGCGCTGGCGGCACAATCGCGACTCACATCGTCGAAGGTGCTCCAGCGAACCGAACGCGGTTGCTGGCTCCCTTGCAGGGCATCCAGCCAGCGCCAGCTTTCGCGCACCTGGATATCGGCGTTGTAGAAGGCGGGAGCATAGACCTGGAAGAAGCGCTGGGCGCGGCCTTCCATGTTGACCAGGGTGCCATCGCCTTCGGCAAAACTGGCGGCAGGCAGCACCAGATCCGCCTTCTTCGCGGTGGCCGTCTCCTGATGGTCGATGACCAGCAGGTGTTGCAGGCGATCCAGAGCGGCGTCCACCCGGCTGCGGGGGGCTCGGCGGTAGAGGTCGTTCTCAAGAACGACCAAGGCAAGTCTCTCTTCCCCTTCCATGCGCTCGAGGGCTGACTCCAGCGGGGCGGCATGCCGGGCCAGCATGGCCAGTCCCAGGCTGTTGGCTTCCTGAGCCACCAGGGCAAGCTCCGCGGCCTGGCCACGGCCCTTGAGGGCGCGGGCGATGTTGCTGGCCGCTTCGATCAGCGCCTCGTTGCGGGCACCATTGCCTGCGATGATGAGGGGCTTTTTGGCGTTGCCAAGCAGATCGGCCCATTGGGCGGCGAGGGCCTGCTGTTCGGGGGAGAGATCCGTTGGTGCCGGTGCACTGGCATCCAGCAGGTGGGCGATGGCAAACCCGAGGCGCGCCTGATCCGCGTGGGGGGCGTGCAGGGTGCTGCTCGCCACGTCATCCAGGCGGGTGGCATCTAGACTGGTGATGAGCAAGGGGTAGCGCTGGTTCTGGGCCAGGGTCTGCACGGCTGCGACCTGCCAGAGATCCACCTTCAGCTTGCGGGCAATGTCGCGCCCCTTGCCTTTCACTGCCTGGCGCAGGGCCAGGGCGATGCGGGCGGCGGTCTGGGTGACATCTTCCCCGAGCACCAGCACGGCGTCGGCCTCTTCCATGTCGCGCAGGCTGGGAGTGCGCACGCCACCGTGCTCCAGAATGTCCAGCATCTTCTGCAGGCATTTCCATTCGCTCTGCTCGACCCCGGAGTAGAAGTTGGCGGCCCCCACCAGTTCGCGCAGGGCGAAGTTGCTCTCCAAGGAGGCGCGGGGTGAGCCGATGCCGATGACGCCGCTGGCGGTGCGCAGCGCATCCGCGGCCCGGTTCAGGGCACCATCCACCGTGATGGCCAGCTTGTCACTGCCATCCTGCAGCAGGGGCTGGCGCGGGCGGTCGGTCAGATTGACGTGGCCGTAGCCGAAGCGGCCGCGATCGCAGAGGAAATAGTGGTTCAGGGCACCGTGGAAACGGTTCTCGATGCGGCGCAGCTCGCCGTAGCGCTCACCCGGGCTGATGTTGCAGCCGACCGAGCACCCCTGGCAGATGCTGGGGGCGAACTGCATGTCCCACTTGCGGTTGTAACGCTCGGAGTGGGTCTTGTCGGTGAAGACGCCGGTGGGACAGACCTCCACCAGGTTGCCGGAGAATTCGCTCTCCAGAGTGCCATCCTCGACCCGACCGAAGTAGACGTTGTCATGGGCGCCATAGACCCCGAGATCCTCGCCACCTGCGTAATCCTTGTAATAGCGCACGCAGCGGTAGCAGGCGATGCAGCGGTTCATCTCGTGGTTGATGAAGGGGCCCAGATCCTGATTCTGGTGGGTGCGCTTGGTGAAACGGTAGCGGCGGCTGTTGTGGCCCGTCATCACCGTCATGTCCTGCAGGTGGCAGGCGCCACCCTCTTCGCACACCGGGCAGTCGTGGGGGTGGTTGGTCATCTGCCACTCCACCACTGTCTTGCGAAACTCCTTCGCCTCTTCATCCTCGATGGAGATATAGGTGCCATCGGTGGAAGGGGTCATGCAGGACATGACCAGGCGGCCGCGCTTGTCGTCGGCATTTTGATACTGTTTGACCGCGCACTGGCGGCAGGCACCGACGCTACCGAGCGCCGGGTGCCAGCAAAAATAGGGGACGTCCAGACCCAGCGACAGACAGGCTTGCAGCAGGTTGTCTGCCCCGTCTACCTCGTACTCTTTACCGTCTACATGAATGGTTGCCATACAACTTCCCTGAAACCTGTTTTATGAAATCGGCTATTGCCCGATGCGTCCTGGCGCTTACCAGCGCTCGCCCAGCAGGTTGGGCTGGATACCCTTGAACAGCTTGTGATTGTCATGGGGGGCCTTGACCCCGGCCTCGAACTCGGATCGGAAATACTTCATCGCACTGCCAAGGGGCTCGACGGCGCCGGGGGCATGGGCACAGAAGGTCTTGCCCGGGCCCAGGAAACTGACCAGCTGTTCCAGGGTCGCGAGATCCTCGGGTTGGCCCTCGCCCCGCTCCAGCGCCCGCAGGATCTTGACGCTCCAGGGCAGGCCGTCGCGGCAGGGGGTGCACCAGCCGCAGGATTCGCGGGCAAAGAACTCCTCCATGTTGCGCAGCAGTGAGACCATGTTGATGCTGTCATCCACCGCCATAGCAAGGCCCGTACCCATGCGGGTGCCCACCTTGCCGATGCCGCCAGCGTACATCTGGGCATCCAGGTGCTCGGGCAGCAGGAAGCCGGTGCCGGCGCCGCCCGGTTGCCAGGTTTTCAGGCGATAGCCGGGCTTCATGCCGCCGGCGTAGTTTTCGAACAGCTCGCGGGCGGTGATGCCAAAGGGCAGCTCCCACAGGCCGGGATTGTTGACCTTGCCGGAAAAGCCCATCAGCTTGGTGCCGTGATCTTCCGAACCCGGCAGTGCCAACCTCTGATACCAGGCCACACCGTTGCCGATGATGGCGGGCACGTTGCACAGGGTTTCGACGTTGTTGACGCAGGTCGGCTTGCCCCAGACGCCGGAGACGGCGGGGAAGGGGGGTTTGGCCCGCGGGTTGGCGCGCCGTCCTTCCAGGGAGTTGATGAGGGCCGTCTCTTCGCCGCAGATGTAGCGACCTGCGCCGGTGTGGACGAACAGCTCGAAGTCAAAGCCCGAGCCCAGGATGTTCTTGCCAAGGAGCCCCGCGGCCTTGGCCTCTTCCACGGCGCGGCGCAGGTGGATGGCGGCATCCACGTACTCGCCGCGCAGGAAGATGTAGCCGCGATAGGCCTTGAGAGCCCGGGCACTGATGATCATCCCCTCGATCAGCAGGTGGGGCAGCTGCTCCATCAGCATGCGGTCTTTGTAGGTATTGGGTTCCATCTCGTCGGCGTTGCAGAGCAGGTAACGGATGTTCATGCTCTCGTCTTTGGGCATCAGGCCCCACTTCACGCCGGTGGAGAAACCGGCGCCGCCGCGTCCCTTGAGGCCGGCATCCTTGACGGTGCTGACGATGTCATCCGGGCTCATCTGGCCAAGGGCCTTGCGGGCGGCCTCATAGCCCTGTTTTGCCTGATACTCCTCGAGCCAGACCGGCTGGCCGTCGTCCCGCAGGCGCCAGGTGAGAGGGTGGGTCTCGGCGGTGCGGGGGATGCGGTTGGCGGTGCCGAGGGAGGCAAGCGTCTTGCCTGGCTGAATGCTCATGGGTAAGCCTCCAGGGTTTTCAGCAGGCTGACGGCATCGAGTCCGCCATAGGTATCGTCATCGATCATGATGGCCGGCCCCTTGTCGCAGTTGCCGAGGCAGCAGACGGGCAACAGGGTGAAGCGGCCATCCGGGGAGGTCTGACCAGGGGCCAGATTGACGACCTCTTTCAGACCGGCAAGCAACTGCTCGTGGCCGTTGATGTAGCAGACCATGCTGTCGCAGACGCGGATGATGTGACGACCCACCGGCTGGCGGAAGATCTGGCTGTAGAAGGTGGCGACCCCTTCCACGTCGCTGGCGGGGATGCCGAGCTCGGCGCCGATGGCGTGAATGGCGCCGTCAGGCACCCAGCCACGGGCCTGTTGCACTATCTTGAGCGCTTCGATGCTGGCTGCACGGGGATCTTCGTAGTGGTGTTTCTCGTGTTCGATGGCATCGCGCTCAGCCTGGCTCAGGACGAAATCTCCCTGCTGGCTGCTGCATGCCCCTTGCCCTTGTGGGGTCTGGTTATTCTGACACTGACATTGGCTCATGACTTGACCTTTTGTGGCTTGTCCCTTTACTGCGCGTCTTGCCCTTCGCCCCGGCTGCCGGGGCGAGAGGACTCAACGATCCACATCTGACATAACGAAATCGATACTGCCCAGGTAGACGATAAGATCCGACACCATCTGGCCGCGGATCACCGAGGGGATCTGCTGCAGGTGGGCGAAGCTCGGGGTGCGGATCCGGGTCCGGTAGCTCATGGTGGAGCCATCGCTGGTCAGGTAATAGCTGTTGACCCCCTTGGTCGCCTCTATCATCTGGAAGGACTCGGCGGCCGGCATGACAGGCCCCCAGGAGACTTGCAGGAAGTGGGTGATCAGGGTTTCGATGTCCTGCAGGGTGCGCTCTTTGGGCGGTGGCGTGGTGAGCGGGTGATCCGCCTTGAAGGGGCCCTCAGGCATGTTTTTCATGCACTGCTCGATAATGGACAGGCTCTGGCGGATCTCCTCGATGCGCACGGTGGCGCGGTCGTAGGCGTCCCCGTTGCTGCCCACCGGCACCTCGAACTCGAACTGATCGTAACCGGAATAGGGGCGCCATTTGCGCACGTCAAAGTTGAGCCCCGTGGCCCGCAGACCGCCCCCCGTGGTGCCCCAGGCCAGGGCCTGGGCCGTGTTGTAGGCGGCGACGCCGATGGTGCGGCCCCGCAGTATGCTGTTGCGCATGGCCGCCTTTTCATACTCCATCAACCGCTTGGGCAGCCAGCTCAACAGGTTGTCCTGGATGAGGCGGGTCCAGCCGGCAGGCAGATCGTGGGCCACGCCGCCGATGCGGAACCAGGCCGGGTGCATGCGGGCTCCGGTGATGGCCTCGATGATGGTGTAGATCTTCTGGCGGTCCGTGAAGGTGAAGAAGACCGGGGTCATGGCCCCCACGTCCTGAATGTAGGTGCCAAGGAACAGCAGGTGGCTCTGGATGCGGAACAATTCCGCCATCATCACCCGGATCATGTCGACCCGCGCCGGCACCTTGATGCCGGCCAGCTTCTCGACCGCCAGCACATAGGGCAGGTTGTTCATCACGCCGCCCAGGTATTCGACCCGGTCGGTGTAGGGGATGTAGCTGTGCCAGGACTGGCGCTCGCCCATCTTCTCGGCGCCGCGGTGGTGATAGCCGATGTCGGGCACGCAGTCGCGGATCTCTTCCCCGTCGAGTTGCAGCACCAGGCGGAAGGCGCCGTGGGCGGAGGGGTGGTTCGGCCCGAGGTTCAGGAACATGTAGTCCTCGTTCTCGTTGCCGCGGGCCATGCCCCACTCTTCCGGCTTGAACAGCAGGTTGTCCTGCTCCTGATCCTGCTTGACCGCATCGAGCATGAAGGGATCAAACTCGGTGGCGCGCGCCGGGTAGTCCTTGCGCAGGGGGTGCCCTTGCCAGCTCTTGGGCATCATGATGCGGGTCAGATGGGGGTGGCCATCGAAGGTGATCCCCATCAGATCCCACACTTCCCGCTCGTACCAGTTGGCGTTGGGGAAGTGGCGGCTGACGGTGGGCAGATGGAGATCACTCTCCTTGAGCGCCACCTTCAGCATCACGTCGGCGTTACGGTCGATGGAGATGAGGTGATAGAAGACGGTAAAGTCGCTCTCCGGCAGGCCGTGGCGATGGCTGCGCATCCGTTCGTCGGTGGCGCTGAGATCGAACAGCATCACGAAGGGGGAGGGCAGCTTTTGCAAGAAGCCCATCACGTCCAGCAGCAGATCCCGGGAGAGCCAGATGACCGGCACGCCGGTACGGGTGCTCTGCACGGTGAAGCGCTCGGCACCGAAGTGGGCGAACAGCTCGCCGACCACCTGGGCATCGGCGTGATCGGCGGTTTGCCACTGGGCCATGGTGTAATTGCTTGGGAATTCTCGAGTCAGTTTCATGATCAGATCTCATCCGGCGTGCGCAGGTTGGTCACGTTGATCCGCTCGCCGCGCTTGCGTTCCTTCTCGGATTGCATCTGGGGACGGTAGATCCCCTGATCCCCCACCACCCAGGAGAGGGGGCGGCGTTCCTTGCCGATGGATTCCTGCAGCAGCATCAGGGCTTGCAGGAAGGCCTCGGGGCGGGGCGGGCAGCCCGGGATGTAGACGTCGACCGGCAGGAACTTGTCGACGCCCTGTACCACGGAGTAGATGTCATACATGCCGCCGGAGTTGGCACATGCCCCCATGGAGATGACCCACTTGGGCTCGAGCAACTGCTCATAGAGCCGCTGGATGACAGGGGCCATCTTGATGAAGGGGGTGCCGGCAATCACCATGAAGTCGGCCTGACGGGGGGAGGCTCGTATGACCTCAGCGCCGAAGCGAGCCACGTCGTGGGGAGAGGTGAAGGCGGTACACATCTCCACGTAGCAGCAGGAGATGCCGAAGTTGTAGGGCCAGAGGGAGTTCTTGCGGCCCCAGTTGACGGTGTCTTGCAGCACCTCTTCGAGGCGCCCGATCATGATGCCGCGGGTCGCTTGCTGCGCCAGTGGATCATCGACGGTCTGGCGCTGTTCCTGGGGGTAGCGCTCAACGGGCGCATCCGGGTCAATCCGGGTCAGGGTGTACTTCATGGTGCAACCTCAAAGAGATAATCGGTAGTTCAGTCTGGTTTCTTGTCAGTCAGGACACGCTTTTTCGGGGCCCAGTCGAGGGCACCAATGCGCCACAGGTAGAGGAGGCCTACCAGCAGCAGGGTGATGAAGATGGTGGCTTCGATGAAGCCGACCCAGCCGCTCTCCCGAACGGAGACGGACCAGGCAAAGAGATAGAGGGCTTCGACATCGAAGATGACGAAGAACATGGCGACCAGGTAGAACTTGGCGGAGAAGCGCAGGCGGGCGTTGCCGACGGAATCCACCCCGGATTCGAAGGGTTTGTTCTTGGCACGGCCATAGGCGCGTCCCCCCAGCAAGGCCGCCAGGCCTATCATGGTCAAGCAGATACAGATGGCGCCAATGACATAGACAGCAAAAGCCCAGTGCTGGACGGCAATATCAGCAAACATATAGGTTTTTCCCTAACCAAATTAATCATGTGACTTAACAATGATGTTACGTAGTATGCCACTTCCGTACTGATTTACATGTCATTTCAAAGGATTAATTATTAATCAACGGGATGAAAATTGTGTTTTGCTAGCGGGGTCAACTTTCTCGTTTGAGAATTGTTTTCAATCGTTTTTATGTAGCAGAAAAAAACCGGATAGTTTGAAAATCCGGTGGATGGCAGGAAACAAAAGACCCCGCATGGCGGGGTCTGTTTCAGGGTTGAAGAACGGGGAGGCTCTGCTCTGCCGCCTTGCCCTGGGAGAGCACGATCTCCACCCGGCGGTTGGCCTGGCGGTGAGCCGGGGTATCGTTTGGATAACGGGGTTGGGTATCCGCGACCCCCTGGGCGATCAGCCGTCGTGAATCCAGCTTGGGGTTGGTCAGCAGGGTGTGGGTGATGGTGGCCGCCCGCAGCACTGACAGCTCCCAGTTGTTGCGATAGAGCTCCACCGGCGCCTGGGAGTTGTCGGTGTGACCGGTGACCACCACCATGCCGGGGATGTCTGCCAGCACGTCCGAGACCTTGTTGACCAGGGGAATGAACTGGGGCTGCAAGAAGGCGGAGTCGGCCGGGAACAAGGTCTTTTCGCCGATGCGGATCACCAGCTGGCTGCCAAGCTGCTCCACCTCGATCTCCTTGGACTCGATTTGGCTCTTGAGCTGCTGATCCAGCTTCTGTTTGGTGACCGTGACCCAATCCTGCTCCTTGGTCTTGTGGGGCCAGGACTCCGTGGCCGCAGGTTTCTCCGAGGAGCCGATGGTCTCGTTGAAAGGGTCGGCCGCCGCTGCGGGCGTCTGGGTATCCAGCACCTGCTCTTTCTGGGAGGTATTGGGGGTGGTCTTGGACTCGGGTTCCAGTATGCCTGTGCCCCCCTGCATCACGGGGGAGCCGGCGGGAAGGGAGACCAGCCCTATCTTGCCAAGAGATTCGATAAAGCCCTGAATGAGCACGCGAGTCTCCGACTGCTTGGCCATGGCGAAGGAGTAGAGCACCACGAACAGGGCGAACAGCAGTGTCATGAAGTCGGCGTAGGAGACCAGCCAGCGTTCGTGGTTCTCCGGCGCCTCAGCCTTTTTCTTTTTCGCCACCGTGGCCTCCGAGATAAGGCTCAAGGGTCACTTGCAGCCGTTGCTGTGACTCGCCGTCCACGATGCAGAGGATGCCGGTGAGGGTCATCTCCTTGTAGTGGCGGATCTGGTGGGCAAACGCCTTGTAGCGGTTGCCGAAGGGCAGGAAGATGAGGTTGGCAGCCGACACCCCGTAGATGGTGGCAATAAAGGCTACCGCGATGGCGCCCCCCAGCTTGTCGGGGGCATCCAGCAGGCCCATGGCGTGAATGAGGCCAAATACGGCCCCGACGATCCCCATGGTCGGGCAGTAGCCCCCCATGGCCTCGTAGAATTTGACGGTCTGTTCGATATCTTCCTGCTCGAACTCGATCTCGTTTTCCAGTACCTCGTGGATCTTGGTCTTCTCGTAGCCATCGACCATCATCTGTACCCCTTTTTGCAGGAAGGGATCCTTGATGTCGTCGATCATGCCCTCCAGTGCCAGCATGCCGCTGCGCCGTGCATTGCCCGCCAGGGTTTCAAGCAGTTGGGCCTGCTCCAGCATGTCGAGGCGCAGGGGAGTAATGAGCCACTTGAAGCGTTTGAGGGTTTTACCAACCACGGAGAAGGGAAACTGGGTCAGTGCGGCACCGACGGTACCGCCGATCACGATGAGAAAGGCGGGCAGATCGAGCAGGGCGCTGGGGTGCCCCCCTTCTATCATGTTGCCACCCAGAATGGCTGCCAGGGCCAGCAGCAAGCCAATAAGACTCATTTGTCCATATCCCTATGCGATGTGTGAGGCTAGTGTAGCCATTTAACTATCAGTTTTTCAAAACGATATCCAATCGGTGAGCAATATCCGAGAGGTTGCGCAGACCCGGTATTGTCCGGTGGCATCGGCCTGTGCCGCCTGGTCAGCAGAGCAGGTTGACGGTGCCGGCATGGCAGGACGAGGCGGTTATCCAAGTGATATCACAATGTACTGTGCTATTTGTGAGAAAATATTGGTTATTTATATCGTCACTTTCTCTTTTCTTGGCGTAATGAGCTGTCAACGAGAAAGGGCTGGCTTCCCTCGGGGCATATCCCCTGTCGGCAGAGAGCAGAGAGCAGAGAGGCGGAAGGGATAGGATTGGCTGGGCGGCACTCGGCCAGGTATCGCGGCAAACCGTTTTTTCTGGCCCCCGCCGATGACGGGTTTCTCCTGCCAGGGGGTTGGCAGACGCCTTGAAGCAAAAAACCGACCTTAAGGTCGGTTCTTCAAGCTGTACGCTGGATCGGGATTGACTCGCGTCATCCCTGGCGCTCGCCCTGCGGGCGGCCTCTGGCCGTCCAGTCGGGCTATCCTGCCCGCCTGTCGACAGGGGGCGAACCGAGCCGCCCATCATCGGAAAAAGTAAAAGGCCCCATCTTGCGACGGGGCCTTTTACTTTATCTGGCGGTGAGGGAGGGATTCGAACCCTCGATACGTTGCCGTATACACACTTTCCAGGCGTGCTCCTTCAGCCACTCGGACACCTCACCAAATTTTTACTGCTTGAAGTGGCTTTCGGAGCACGCTGCGCGTGCATCTTGCCTACTTCGTCGGTGGGCAGCCTCTCGGATACCTCACCAAATTCTGGTCTGTGATTTAACGTGTTCAGCCAACACGGTGTTCGTTGCGCCGTTGCGCTGGAACGGGGCGTAATTTAGGGGAAAGGGCTGCCTGGGTCAACCACTTTTCCCCTTATTTTTCATAATCTTTATCGAGTGCCTATCCCTTGAACAGAATGCCGGTTTTTTAAGCCCGTTCAGGGCTTGTCGAGAATGATCAGGCTGTCAGGCAGCTCGTTCTGATCCCGGGTGGCGGGGAAGGCGTCGGTCAGAATGGCGCTGGTGCGCTCCACGCACTCCAGGAACCCCTGCTCGACCTCCTTGTTGCGTACCCGAACCACGAAGTCGTCGATGATCTGCTGCCACTGGGAGTTGTCGATGTGCTGGGCGATCCCGTCGTCTACCAGGATCTCCACATAGTGCTCCGCCACCGAGACGAAGATGAGCACCCCGAGCCGTTCCCGGGTGCGGTGAAGTCCCTGCTCGACAAACTGCAGGCGGGCCATCAGGGCTGCCCGGTGACGGCGTACCTTGTTGGGAATGAGCCGCATCTTGATGGGCGTCCAGTGGAACAGCAGGCTCAGCAGCAACCAGACCGACCACTGCACCAGCAGGATCTCGTACCAGCCAAGCCAGAAGCCGAGCTGGAAGACCAGCAGGGGGGTGAGCATGGCCAGCAGGGCGGCCCACAGGGTCGGGATATAGCGATAGCCATCGCTGGCCGGGGCCAGCACGGTGACCAGTTCGGCATCCGTGGCCTGCTCGGCCTGTCGAACCCTGGCCTGCAAGGTGTGGAAAAACTGCTTCGAAATCATCTTGTTGTCTCTTTTTCCCTGATTACCAACCGCCAGATGCACCGCCGCCGCCAAAGCTGCCGCCGCCACCACTGAAACCGCCACCACCACCGCCAGTGCGGCCGCCAAAGGAGCCGGCACCGAATCCACCGGCCATGTAGGCGGCCCGGCGACGTCCTCCCGGCCCACCGCCGCCACCGCGCAGGTTGTGCAGCACGATCATCGCAATCACCACCAGGATGAAGAGCCAGGGACCTCCCTGCTTGTCGGCCTTGCTGGCGTGGTCCACGGGCTGATATTCCCCGGCCAGGGCCTGCATGATGCCCTGGCTGCCGGCGAGGATGCCGGCCACCATGTCACCGCGCTTGAAGGCGGGCAGGATCCGGGTCTGGATGATATTGGCGGCGATGGCGTCGGGCAGGGCACCTTCCAGGCCATAACCCACCTCGATGCGCACCTTGCGCTCGTCCTGGGCGATGATCAGCAGAACGCCGTTGTTCTTGCCTTTTTGGCCGATGCCCCAGTGGCGACCGAGCTGGTAGCCGTACTCTTCGATGGTATCCCCCGCCAGCGTGTCGATGGAGACCACCACCAGCTGGACGCCGCTGCGCTTCTCGAAGACGGCCAGTTGCTGTGCGAGTTGGTGGGCCTGCTTGCGGGACATCAGATTGGCCTCGTCCACCACCCGCCCGGTCAGGGCCGGGAAATCGGGGGCGGCATGCAGTGCCGTGGCACAGAGCAGCAGACAGAGCGCCAGCCAGTGTCTCATCACGTTCATTGGAAGCTGACCTTGGGCGCCTCATCGGCACCGGGTTTGGCGCTGAAGGTGGGTTTGGCTTCCAGATCGGAGTAAAGCAGCTTGGACCAGATGACCCCGGGGAAGGTACGGATCTCGGTATTGAACTGGCGTACTGCCTCGATGTAATCCCGTCTGGCCACCGCGATGCGATTCTCGGTGCCTTCCAGCTGGGCCTGCAGGGTCAGGAACTGCTGATCGGCCTTCAGATCCGGGTAGCGCTCGACCACTACCATCAGCCGGGAGAGGGCGCTGGAGAGCTGCTCCTGCGCCGCCTCGAACGCCTTGAGCTGGGAGGGGTCACTCACCTGCACGCTGCCGACTCGGGCACGGGCATCGGTGACAGCCTTGAGGGTCTCCTGCTCGTGGCTGGCGTACCCCTTGACGGTGACCACCAGGTTGGGAATTAGATCGGCCCTGCGCTGGTACTGGTTCTCGACCTGTCCCCAGCTCGCCTTGACCTGCTCATCCAGGGTCGGAATGGTGTTCATGCCGCAGCCGGTCAAACCCAGCAGCAGGGTCAGGGTCAGCAGGGCACGGGTACCACGCTGCCAGAGTGAAGTGGCCATCTTGTTGTTCTCCATTGATATTTCTCTCGGAAATAGGTTCACCATAACAGCTTGTGGTCAGCCCTCACAACGCCTGGGTAAGAGGGGGGCGCGGTAGCTCATCGACACCTTGGGCAGCTGGGGTTTGTCCTTGAGCCAGGAGGCCAGCTCCTCCCCACAGCCATTGCCGGGGGGAATGAGAGCCTGGGGCTGGCAGTCCGGACTGTTTGCCGGGCAGCGCAGGCGCACGTGAAAGTGGCTGAAGTGGCCGACCCAGGGGCGCAGCTTGCCGACCCAGGCTTCACCGGGTGCCTGTTTGCACACCTCGGCTTTGATGACGGGGTTGACGAAGATACGCGCCACCTCGGGGCGATCAGCCGCAAGGCGCAGCAGATTGAGCTGCCTGGGGCCGAATCGGCCGGGCAGCATCCGGTAGCTGGGTTCATCGATCAGCGCCCACTCCCTGGGGGCATCCTGCTCCCAGCGGCTAATGGGCCTGTCAGCCATCCTGAACCAGATGTCGGCATCCAGGCCGGTCTGGTGGCTGCGATGACCTGAGGTAAAGGGCCCCCCATGCATCATGGCGAGGTCGGCGATATAGAGATCCGGCATGCCGGCCAGTCTGGTCTGGTTGGCCAGATGCTGCAGGTAATGGATGAGGTCGGGGTGACCGTAATAGCGCAGCCGTTTGATGCGGATCACCTGATAACCAGGACCTTCGAGGGGCAGGGCCACGGCATTTTTCAGGCAGCCGGCGGAGTAGCCGCCGATGGCCTCGGCATAGAGTGTGCTCGCGGACAAGAGCAGGGCGGTGGCGAACATGGGACTCCCGGGATGGCGCCCAGTGCGGGCTCAGACAGCCCCAAGCATACCAAGAGTGGCGGCTGGCCGTCATCCGTGTCGCGGTGGCGGTTGCATCGCGGCGCGTCGCTCGCGCACAATGCGCGGCAACGCAGCGACGGCAAGGCCGTTCGCATCACAGAAGGAGAAGAGAAGATGAGAGTCAGTGAGCTGGCAGCGCAAGAGAACGTGAGCTGGCTGATGCCCCCGGCCCGGCGGTTTTACGGGGTCATGATCTGCCTGTTGCTGGCGAGTCTCGCCACTGTGGTGGCCGCCCTCTGGCTGGGATATCCCGACATGGGCCTGCTGCCCTGGGTCGGGGTGGTCTTTGGCGGCATCGTGCTGGTGATGATGGTGTTGCCGCGCAACTGGCAGCGCTGGCGTCTGGCGGAGCTTGCCTGGGATGAACGCCATCTCTATCTGCTCAATGGCGGCGAAGACCGGGCGTTGGCCCTGCCCAGAGCCGTGCTGGTGGGCATGGAGCGGGATCGCAAGGTGGGACACGATGGCCAGTGGCTCGATTTCAGCCTGGATCTCGGGCTGGATGAGGTGACCCTGGCGACGGCCACCAGCCTGCTCGGGTTGTCCCGGGAAGGGACTCACGAAGTGGCTCCCGGGGTCTATCGATTCGGGTTCAAACGTGCCTGGCATGGGCGTCGTGCCCTCGGCACATTGCTGGCCGAGCTGCACCCGATCTGACTATTTTCTCGACAATTCATCCCAATGCTCAGATACTGCCTCTGATTCGATTTGATCTTTCCTGCTCTGATAACCCAAGAGATCAAGGACTTGGGATACGAAGCTGGAAGTGCCATGGCATGATGCCGTGGCTGGTCCGGCAGGGGGGTTGTGCCCTTACTCCCAGGTCGGTGGATGCATAGATAAGGCACCTTGAATCGAGAGTGGATGGCATGAAGATTTACGTAGGTAATCTGTCGTACCGGATGACGGCCGACGAACTGACAACCGTGTTCAGCCAATTTGGGCAGGTAGACAAGGTCGATATCATCATCGACCGCGATACCGGTCAGTCCAAGGGGTTTGGTTTCATTGAAATGCCGGTCAATGGTGAGGCCGAGAAGGCCATCGCCGAGTTGCACGGCACCGAGGTCGGCGGCCGCACCATCACGGTCAATCAGGCCAAACCGAAGACGGATGCACCCCGTGGTCGCCCCCAGCGCCATCGTTGAATCGTCTCGATAACGGAAAACGGCATGGAATCCTCCATGCCGTTTTTGTTTTCAGGGTCTGGTGCAGACTCAGGGAACGTCATAACCCAGAGCGGCCTTGCGGATGCGGAACCACTGCTGGCGAGTGAGCTCAATGGACTCGGCTGTCACGGCGGCGGCGATCCGCTCCCGTTTGCCGGAGCCGATGAGGGGCAGCGGCTGACTCGGCAGCATCATCACCCAGGCGTAGACCACCTGCTCCAGACAGTCGGCGCCCACCTCCTGGCGGATCTGCTCGAGTTCCGCCCGCAGCGGGGCATAGTCGGGGGCATGGAACAGCCGCCCGCCGCCAAGGCAGGACCAGGCCATGGGCTTGATGCGCAGTTGCTGGCATTGATCCAGGGCACCATCCAGCGTCCCCTCCTGATGGAGCGGGGAGATCTCCAGCTGGTTGGTGACCAGGGGAAAGGGCAGGCGGGATTGCAGCAGGGCGAACTGATGGGGCGTGAAGTTGGAGACCCCGGCGTGCTTGATCTTGCCTGCCTGCTTGAGGGTGATGAAGGCGTCGGCCACCTCGTCGGCGTTCATCAGGGGGTCGGGGCGATGGATCAGCAACATATCCAGATGATCGGTGCCGAGCTTTTGCAAGGAGGCTTCGGCACTGGCGACGATGTGTCCCTTGCCGGTGTTGTAGTGATTCAGGGCGTGGGCCGGATTGGCGGTGAGGGCGATGCCGCACTTGCTGACGATCTCCATGCGATCGCGCAGGGAGGGCTCCAGGCGCAGGGCATGGCCGAAGGCCTCCTCGCACTGGTAGCCACCGTAGATGTCGGCGTGATCGATGGTGGTGACCCCGAGATCAAGGTGATATTTCATCAGGTCCAGCAGGGCGGCGGGGGAAAGCTGCCACTCCATCAGGCGCCAGTAGCCCATGATGAGGCGGGAGAAGGTGGGGCCTTGCTCGTGCAGGGCCAGACGGGATACGGACATGGTGACTCCTCTGGAGATAACAATGTGAAAAGAAAGGGGCAAAATCATGTGCCAGCATCTTGGTCTCTTCCGGCGGACAAGGCAATAATGCCCCCTTCGCGAATTCGAACTATGGTTCTGACTCCGACGGGTCAAGATCCCGGTGTCAGTGAGAGGAGAAGGGGTGATGGAAGGATTTGCCGCCAGGCTGCAAAGTCTGATCGGGGAGGGGAGCGTGAGCGCCTTTGCCCGCAAGGTGGGATTGAGTGAAGCCCTGATCCGCAAGTATCTGAAAGGGGCCGAGCCCGGCCTTGGCAAGGCGAACCAGATTGCCATGGGGGCCAACTGCTCGCTGGAGTGGCTCGCCACCGGTTGCGGGTATCTCTATCGTCAGGCCGAGGTGGTGGACAGGGACGCGCTGGCGGCGGCGGGGGCGCTGGTGCAGGAGACCCGTCCGGGAAAGCCCATGCCGGACGAGGAGCAACTGGTGACCCTGCTCGCCTATTACCAGTTCCTGCGCAGCCACAAGCAGGCGGACGGTTTTCTGGACCTGGCCCGGGCGCGGGAGTTTGGGCGCCATCTGGCCGAGGCCTGAGCCTGACGGGGGCTCCCGGCAGTCCGCCATTCTTCTGATACCCTCTAAGCAGTGATCAAATCCAAGGACACGCAGATGAGCTATCTGATCCTGGGCAGTGGCGGGTTGGGCAGTGCGCTGGCACGGGAGCTGGCCAGACGGGGAGAAGAGTGGTTGCTGGCGGGCAGGCAACTGCCCAGGGGGCTGGATCCCGCCTGCTACTTTCCGCTGCAGGAGGTGGACTCGCTCTCTTTTGAGGCCCTCTTCACCCTCTATGACAGCACCACCCTGCCGACGGTAGTGATCAACACCATAGGCCTGCTCCATGATCTTGCCCACATGCCGGAGCGGCGGGTGGAGGAGGTGACCCCCCAATGGCTTGAAGAGAGTCTGCTGGCCAATGCCTGGCCCCACCTGGCCCTTGGTGCCAACCTCAGCCGGCGCATGATGCCCCAGAGCACGCTCTGGCTCTGCACCCTCTCGGATCGGGCGGGAAGCCTGGAGGAGGGGGGCCAGGAGGCCATGTGCCACTACAGCTACCGTATGAGCAAGGCCGCCCTCAACATGGGATCCCGGATCCTGGCGGGTGAGTGGGCCGGACGTTTTCCCGGCGCCGGTGTCATCACCGTGCATCCCGGCCTCATGAATACCCCCATGCAGCAACCTTTTCTTCAGGAGATGGATCCCACCTTGCTGCAGGACCCCGCCGAGGTCGCCGTCCGCCTGCTGGATCTGATGGCCACACTGACGCCGGCGCACTCGGGCCGTTTCGTGGATCTGCAGGGTCAGTCGCTGCCCTGGTGAGCCGCCGGGCTCACATTCCCGCTTGCTGTTTCTTGCCAGCCGGGTGTCGGCTGGTTAATGTCATCGTCCTGCATCAGGAGGATGACATGCGCTATATCGATTTACGAAGTGATACCGTGACCCAACCCACGGAAGCCATGCGCCAGAGCATGCTGCATGCCGAGGTGGGAGACGATGTCTATGGGGAAGATCCCAGCATCAATGCGCTGGAGCGCCGCGGCGCCGAACTGCTTGGCAAGGAGGCGGCCCTGTTCGTGCCCTCCGGCACCATGTCCAACCTGCTGGCCATGATGAGTCACTGCCAGCGTGGGGAAGGGGCCGTGCTGGGGGCGGCCTCCCACATCTATCGCTACGAGGCCCAGGGCTCTGCCGTGCTGGGCTCGGTGGCCCTGCAATCGGTCCCCATGCAGGCGGACGGCACCCTGGCCATCGAGGATGTGCGGGGGGCCATCGCTCCCGATGATCCCCATTTCGTCCAGACGCGCCTCGTCTGCCTGGAAAATACCCATAACGGCAAGGTGCTGCCATTGACCTACCTGCGCGCCATGCGCGAATTCGTCGTCGAGAAGGGGTTGAAGCTGCACCTGGACGGGGCTCGCCTCTTCAATGCGGTGGTGGCGAGCGGGGAGCCGGTAGCCGCCATCGCGGCGCCTTTTGACAGCATCTCTGTCTGCCTCTCCAAGGGATTGGGGGCACCGGTGGGGTCCCTGCTGGTGGGATCGGCTGGGTTCATCGCCCGCGCCAGACGGCTGCGCAAGATGCTGGGGGGCGGCATGCGCCAGGGAGGGATCCTGGCCCAGGCCGCCCTGTTCGCGCTGGATCAGCACGTTGCCCGGCTGGCGGATGATCATCGCCGCGCCAGGCGTCTGGCAGAGGGGCTGGCCGCGTTGCCAGGCATCGCACTCAACTTGGGGGAGGTGCAGACCAACATGGTATTCCTGCGCCTGACCCAGGGGGATCCCGCCACCTTGCTGGGTTTCATGAAGGAGCGCGGTATTCTCTTCTCCGGCTACGGGGAACTCAGGCTGGTGACCCACCTGCAGATCACTGACGATGACATCGACGAGGTGATCGACGCCTTCACCGAGTATCTGAGTGGCTGACGCCATTCCCCATCGCAACAACAAGGGCGCCATCGGGCGCCCTTGTTGTCATGGCAGGGGCGGTCATCCCTGGCGCTGGCCGGTGATCAGCATGGCCTCGTCGGTGGCGTCATAGATCATGATGGCCAGATGGGTGACCTCTCCGGCGAAGTCGGCCAGCGGCACCAGGGTCAGGTTCTGGTACATGTAGGGGGCCGATCCCGTGATGGGGCGGTAGTTGGAGAAGCGCAACAGGTAGGGGCGCTGCTCCCAGGTGCTGAAGGCACGGTTGTTGAGCTTGAACACCATGTTGGCCTTGCGCTCGAACCAGGCCTTGTCCACATCGGGAAAGAGCGAGAACAGTCTTTGATCGCGCACCTCGCCTGCCAGCCGGCCGCTGTGACTCTCCATGAAGCCGTTCCACACCTGGATCCGGTACTCCCTGTCGAGCACGACCAGCCCCACGTCCAGATTCTGGACGATGTTCATCAGCCAATGAAATTCCCGAATGTCCATGGTCACTCCTGGTGGTTGCTGCCGCGGGGCGGTCAGAGCATGTGCATGATCTTGTTGTTCATGGTGGCGATGGAATCTTCGGTAAACAGCAGCAAGAGATCGCACTGCACCGCATAGCCCTGCACCCGATAGTTGATCTCGATGGCCAGAGTGCGGCGCCAGCGGCTCTGGTTGGTCCGAATGAGATCCTGAATGGGCCTGTGCTGGCCCAGCACCACGGGGTGACCCTGGCTAAAAGGGGTGTCGAGCTGGTTGGCGTAGCCGCGCAGGAAGGCACCGATCAGCACGTTGGCGGTGTCCATCAGCAGTTCCAGTTCGGCGCCGTGATCCAGCTCCCCCTGATGGTTCATCAGGCGGGCCAGGTCCTGGAAGCTGGCATCGTGGAACAGCAGCAGGGCCTCCCCGGCGATCCCGGCCCCGATGAAGCCTTGACAGACCGCAGAGAGCGTCTCCGACTCGGCGGCGGCCGAGAGCGCCATGTGCAGCTCGGAGACCTCCAGCACGTTGACGTTGGGGATGGGGAGCAGCACGAAGGCGCCGAGCAGGCGAGCCAGCAGATCCGCCCCCTGGCCCATGGCGACGTTGGCCAGCTCCTGATAGACATCCCGCAGCTCGGGGGTGAACTGGATGCTGCTCTGGGCAGCCTGGTGGCTGGCGACGGGCTGGGGCTGGATGGCCGTCACCTGGGTGGCCGATTGCCACAGTCCGTGGCGCTTGAGCAGGGCAAGGAGGGTGTCCGGGGAGGCCGGCTTCTTGATGAAATCGAGGGCGCCAAGGGCCATGACACGCTCATGGGCTTCCGGCTGGATGTCGCCGGAGACCACGATCACCTTGCTGCGCACCCCTTCTCGCTTGAGGGTCTCGAGCACGCCATATCCGTCCATTTCCGGCATGGTGAGATCGAGAAAGATCAGGTCCCCGTGCCCCATCAGGATCTGCTCGACCCCTTCCAGTCCGTCCGCGGCCTGGTGCAAGGTGACACCCCAATCGGCGGGCAGGGCGCGCACCAGCTGTTTGCGCGCGAACCCGGAGTCATCACATATCAATACATTCATAGTGTTAGCCGACCTGTGCAACGAGGATTGCGCTAAGTGTGGGTCATCAGCCGTCAGATGCAACGGGCAGCGGCTGCGCCGGTGAAAATTGATCGTTCTGCTGACGGGTGCGATAGCGCTCGGAATGTTTCTCGACGAAATCGGCGAACATCTTAACACGCAACGGGGTGAACCGGGGCTGGCAATGGAGCATGTAGAAGGGACGTTTTCCCGACTGCCAGTCCGGCAGGACGGGGACGAGCTGACCATCTTGCAGGAAGGGGTGCACATAGTGCTGCGGGGCGTTGACGATGCCGAGGTGTCGCTGGGCTGCCCGCACGGCGGCCTGGGTCTGGTCGATGCAAAGGCGGGGTGTGCGTTTGATGCAGACCGTCTGTTCGTCCCGCCCGTTCAGTTGCCAGTGCTGGTGGGGCCAGCAGTAGATGAGATCGTGCTCTTCCAGCTGGGTCGGGTGGTAGGGCACACCCATCTTCTCCAGATAGAGGGGGGAGGCGAACAGACCGTACTGGATGTGACCCAGACAGAGGGCGTTGGGCAGGGTCTGGGGAAGCTCGCCGTTGAAAAAGACCAGGTCCCTGTCCTGATCCGCCTGGAGGGCATGATCGTTGGACTGGCGGATGTCGAACTGTACCCCGGGATAGCGCAGGCCGAAGTCCGCCAGCATGTCGACCAGGATGGTGTTGGAGAGGGCGATGGGAGCCGCGAGGCGGATGAGGCCGCTGATGTCCGTCTCCTCACCCCGGATTTCGCCGGTGGCCTGCTCTATCTCCGCCAGGGGGGTACAGAGGCGCTCGTAATAGCGCAGTCCTTCGTCCGTGAGACGCAGCTTGCGGGTGGATCTGTGCAGCAGGCTGCATCCGAGCTGCTCTTCCAGTTGGGAGATACGTCGACTGATGGTGCCGGTCGGCATGCCCAGCGCAGCGGCGGCGTGGGAGAAACCGCCCTCTTGCACCACCTTGACGAACAGATAGAACTCTTCGATGTACTTCATAGCGGTTTTAGGGGGTGTTCTGGCTGTAACAAGCCAGTGACCTTATGAAGAGTCACCGGGCTTGGCAAGCGCAATCCGGCGTTTAATTGATCTGGATTAGATTCGATTCGCGCTGGTATTGCTGGAGCAGATGGACGAAATCTTCCGGGGATCTGTCCAGGCTGTTGTCGGGCACCAGCAGATCGTACCCCAGCAGGTCACGCAGCCGTGCCATCCGGTTGCCGAGCATGGCGATCACCCCCTCATAGCGCTGGCCGGCGGGTGAGCAGAAGCGGCTCTCCTCCAGCAGTCCCTCTCCCAGGAGCCCACTGCCGCACCCTCCGGTCGGGCAGTCGGAGCGCTCGCTTCGCATGGCCTGCATCAGCACGGCGCGCTGCTCGGTCAGCAGACGGACGGCGAGCCGGGGTGTGATCAGCGTCAAAAAAGCGTCGTAATCCTTTATTTTCAAACCGATGTAGGGCAGCTCCACCAGATCCCACCCCAAATGGATACGTGGTTGGTCAATTCGCTGAATATTTCTCCATTTCAGGATCCAGCCGCCGTACTTGTGATGGTATTGCAGGCAGTCCTGACACAAAGAGAGACTAAAATGAGGCTCACCCAGTTTCCAAACCCCGACAAGAATTGTCATCAGGCCCGCAAGGAGGAGGGAAATGGCGGGGATTAGTAGTTGTTCACGAAGAAAAAAAAGTATAAAAATCATAGCAATGGTTATCACCATGCCCAACAATACCAGTGTGAGTCCATTTCTTCGTACCATGGGGATCACATGTAGCGTTTTCATATGATTTCGGCCTTTTTTCATCCGTTTGTTATCCGATTATGGGCCGGAACGGATTTTGTACCAGCGTGAATGCTCCTGTCGGGGGGCGCAATCGACTGGTTCGACCATGAGCTTTCAGCATGAATCATCACTCAACATGAATACGCTAGACGAACGCCTGCTCACCGTGATGGATGTCCTCCACACGCCTGTCTGGGTCTATGACATCCAGCGTCATCATATTTACTGGGCCAACGATGCTGCCCTCGGGCTCTGGGAGGCGAGCTCCCTGGCCGAGCTGAAGTCTCGGGATTTCTCCGCCGACATGGCCGCCGCCATCGATCTGCTGCTGCAGCGCTATCTCGGTGATTTCCAGCAGGAGCGCAGTTACAACGAGTGGTGGACCCTCTCGCCCAAGGGGGTCAAGAAGCAGGTCTATCTGCGTCTTTCCGGGATCCAGCTTGCCGGACGGCAGATGATGATGGCGGAAGCGGTCATCGATGCCGACACCCTCTACCAGGAGTCCTCCCTCGCCACCGGCGACACCCTGGCCTGTCTCTTTGACAACGAGGGGCGCCTCGAGAGCGGCAACCATCACTTCGACATGTGCTTTGGCACCGGCATTCTGACGCTGCCCCAGATCTTCTCCGGTGCGGACGAGGCCTTCTATCGTCGCCTCTCCCGTCTGGACGAAGTGGTGGCTGAAGGGGAGTGTCGCACCCAGAAGGGGATGCGCTGGTTCCAGTACCAGTTTCGCCATATCCAGCAGGGGGCACGGATCCTGCTGACCATGCGGGACATCACGGATCGCAAGCTCGAAGAGCTGGAGCATCGCCACCTGGCCTGGCACGACTCCCTCACCGGGTTGCTCAATCGCTACGGCCTGATGAAATCCCTGGAAGCCTATTGCGGCCTCGGGGGGCGCTTTGCCCTGGTGTTCATGGATCTGGACAACTTCAAGCTGGTCAATGACAACTACGGCCACAAGGCAGGGGATCGCCTGCTGGAGCGGGTCGCCGGACGGCTCAAGCAGATCTGCCCGCGGGACGTGGAGCTGGCGCGCCTTGGCGGGGACGAGTTCACCGCCCTGGTGCCCCTCAACCAGGCGAGCGATCGGGCCCAGGAGGTGGCGGATCTCATGCTCTCCCAGATGAGCAAGCCACTGCAGCTGAGTGGTGTCCCCGAGGTCACCATCGGCGGCAGCATCGGCATCGCCATCTACCCGGACGACGCGGATGACGGCGACAACCTCATCACCCGTGCCGACATGGCCATGTACCAGGCCAAGCAGATGGGGCGGCTTCGCTGGCAGCGCTTCACCCCCAGCATGCAGCAAAGCCTGCATCGCAAGCTGACCCTCAAGCAGTTTCTGGCCAAGGCCGTCGGTCGGGGGGAGCTCAGCCTGCGCTATCAGCCCCAGGTGGATGTGGCGCAAGGTCGGGTCATCGGTTTCGAGGCCCTGGTACGCTGGTACAATCCCGTGCTCGGCCATGTGTCGCCGGCGGAGTTCATTCCGCTGGCCGAAGAGATGGGGCTCATCCGGGAAATTGGAAGCTGGGTGCTTTCCACCGCATTGGCCCAGATGGGGGAGTGGCAGCGACAGGACGGGGTGAGGGTGCCGGTGTCGGTCAATCTCTCGGGCTTCCAGCTCTCTGCCAGTTTGCCGGAGCTGGTGGCCCAACTGCTCGAGGCATTCTCGGTGGAGGCGGCGCTGCTGACCCTGGAGCTGACCGAGACGGTGCTGATGCTCGACATGAAGGGGTGCATCGAGATCCTCGACGCCCTGAGCGAGCAGGGGATCAAGATCGCCATCGACGACTTCGGGACGGGCTATTCCTCCCTGGCCTACCTCAACCGGTTGCCCATCGACACCATCAAGCTGGACCGCTCCTTCGTGGTGGGGCTCAACCTGCCGGTGATCCGGGCGACGGTGGCCATGGCCACCAGTCTGGGGCTAGGGATCCTGGCGGAAGGGGTGGAGGAGGAGCACGAGCTCGCGGCCCTGCAGACCCAGGGTTGCCACGTCTTCCAGGGGTTCCTGTTCAGCCGTCCCATGACACCGGAAGAGGTGGCGGCGGCGGGGTTCGCAGTACAGTGCCGGCTGGGTCGCTATCCCCTCGCAAACCATTGAGCAAGTTGTCGATAAATGTGCGGCATCTCCCATTAATGAAGTGCGAGATGCCAAATTAAACATAATTAATCGAATTTTTGTCTCATATCATGGGATCCATTAGACGTTATCGCTAGTATGCGCGCTCATTCCTTGGTAATGGAGTATCACCATAATGAGTCAAGCTGCAGTGAACGAGCGTCCGGCCCCTCCCAACGGCTGGTTGAACCGCTTTCTGAACGGGGTGGAGAAGGCGGGCAACAAGCTGCCGGATCCCGCCATGCTCTTCCTCTATGCCTTGCTGATCGTCTGGGTCGGCTCCTGGATAGGCTCCCAGTTCTCCTTCGATCTGGTCAATCCCCGCACCGGAGAGGCCGTGGTCATCAACAACCTGTTGACCGGGGCAGGGCTGGCGGACTTTCTCGCCAGCATGGTTACCACGTTCACCGGGTTTGCTCCCCTTGGCATCGTGCTGGTGGCCATGCTGGGGGTCGGGGTGGCTGAACAGTCCGGTTTCATCAACACCGGGCTCAAGAAGCTGCTCAAGGTGACGCCGGCGCGCTTTCTGACCCCCATGCTGATCCTGGTGGCCATCGTCAGCCATACCGCCGCCGATGCGGGCTATGTGCTGGTGATCCCCATTGGCGGCATCATCTTCCATGCAGCGGGTCGCCACCCGCTGGCGGGGATTGCCGCAGCCTTTGCCGGGGTTTCCGGCGGGTTTGCCGCCAACTTCCTGCCCTCCGGCGGGGATGCGCTGCTTCAGGGTTTCACCCAGTCTGCAGCCCAGTTGTTCGACCCTGACTACATGGTCAACACCCTGTGCAATATCATGTTCACCGGTGCTTCTTCCTTGCTGATCATCTGCGTGGGCTGGTTTGTCACCGAGAAGATTGTCGAGCCGCGCCTCAAGCAAGTGCCCCTCAACGAGGATCTGGAGAGCGCCGACGAGATGGGTCGTTACAGCGCTCAGGAGAGCCGGGCCTTCAACTGGGCCGGGTTCGCCATGCTGGCGGCCGTGGTGCTGCTGGGGCTGGCGCTGGCCCCCGGCGACTCGCCGATGCGGGCACCGGACGGTTCCCTCACCACCTTCGCCGCGCCGGTGATGAAGTCCATCGTGCCCCTCATTTTCCTGCTCTTCATCCTGCCCGGGATCGTCTATGGCTTTGTCGCCGGCAGCTTCAATAGCGGCAAGGATGTGATCGACGCCATGTCGGCCACCATGAACAAGATGGGCTCCTACATGGTGATGGCCTTCTTCTGCGCCCTCTTCATCAAGGCGTTCGGGGATTCCAACCTCGGTACCCTGCTGGCGCTCTCCGGTGCCGAGGTGCTTCACGCCCTGGCGTTGCCGGGAGAGGTGACCATAGTCGGCATCATACTGCTGACGGCCACCGTCAACCTGGTGGTGGGCTCGGCCTCCGCCAAGTGGGCCCTCATCAGCCCCATCCTGGTGCCCATGCTGATGGCGGTGGGGATCTCGCCCGAGTTGACTCAGGCCGCGTATCGGGTGGGGGATTCCGCCTCCAACATCATCACCCCGCTGATGGTCTTCTTCCCCCTGGTGGTGGTCTATTGCCAGCAGTATGTGAAGAGCACAGGCATCGGCACCCTGGTCTCCATGATGCTGCCTTACTCCCTGGCCTTCCTGGTGAGCTGGACGGGCTTCCTGCTGCTCTACTGGGCGCTGGGGTTCCCGCTTGGGCTACAGGCCCCCTATGTCTATCCTGCCCCTTGAGGGTGATGGGGGGCCTTGGGCCCCCCGCTTTTTTTGGGTAGAGTGTGACCTTCATCCCGGAGGTACCATGAACCCGACCATCGATCTCATTCTTTCCCATCGCTCCATTCGCCAGTTCACCCCAGAGCCCGTCAGCGCAGAGCAGCTGGATCAGATCCTGAGCGCCGCCCAGAGCGCCGCGAGCTCCAGCTTCCTCCAGGCCAACAGCATCATCCGGGTCACCGACAAGGGGCTGCGGGCCACCCTGGCGGAGCTGGCCGGTCATCAGGCCTATGTGGTCGAAGCGGCGGAGTTTCTGGTGTTTTGCGCCGACTACCACCGTCACAGCCAGATAGTGCCGGAGGCCCGCACCGGCTTTGTGGAGCAGCTCATGATCGGGGCCATCGACGGCGCCCTGATGGCGCAAAATGCCTTGCTGGCGGCCCAGTCACTTGGGCTGGGCGGGGTCTATATCGGCGGCATTCGCAACAATCCGGCCGAGGTGAGCGAGGTGCTGGGTCTGCCCCATCAGGTGATCCCGCTGTTTGGCCTCTGCCTGGGCCATCCCGCCCAGCGGCCGGAGCAAAAACCGCGGCTGCCCCGGGCGCTGGTGGTGCACGAGAACCGCTATCCTGCCACCCTGGACCGCGCCCTGCTTGCCCGGTACGACGGGCAGATCCACGACTACTACCAGGCCCGCAGCAGCAACAACAAGGATCAGACCTGGAGCGGGCAGATCAGGGGGATCCTGGGCAAGGAGGCGAGGCCCTTCATGCTGGGATTCCTGCAGTCGAAGGGTTTTTGCCTCAAGTAATGGGGGCGGCGGGCGATATGGAGCATGACGCACCGGATGCGGTCACCGCCTGCGAGCGTTCTTGTGAGGCAATACGGGATCTGGGCGCTACCCTATGAGGCTAAGCTGTTGTAGGATCTCGCAATTGGATTGGGACTGGAGTGTGAACACCCTATGATTTTAACCCTGATATTGCTGTCAATCGGCGCACTCCTGTTTCTGGTCATCGCCTATAACGTGGTGCAGCAATACAAGCAGAAGGCCGAATCGGACAAGCGCCAGGCCATTGCCCGTCACAAGGCGGTGGCAGACGAGACTGAAGAGGTGTTGCTGAACGTCAACCTGGTGCCCTTTTCCAAAAACATGGTGCTGCTGTTGCAACACCGGATCCTGGATGCCTACCGCGCCATCGCGCTGGTGATGCCCAATGCGCAGGTCAAGCAGCGCATCGCCGACGTCCAGCTCCAGATCAAGAACGTGCAGGAGAACTACAGCAGCCAGGACGAGGGACATTTCAAGACGCCGGAGTCCGACCGCCAGGCCATCCAGATGCTGCAACTGGCCAAGAAGATGCGGGCCGTGCTGCGGGTCGAGCACAACAAGGGCAAGATAGATCCCCAGGGCTTTGCCCAGGAGGATCGCCGCCTCGAGCTGATGCAGCTCAAGATCAACATCGCCAACCTGCTCAAGCGGGCCATGGATGCCCAGATCCAGGGGCAGTACGGCACCTGCCGCCAGCTCTACACCAAGGGGCTGGGGGCGCTGGCCAATGTCACCGACAAGGATCCCTACCTGCTGGCGCGGGAAGAGGACATGCGTCAGGGGATGCGCCAGCTGGAAGAACACCTGCAGCAGCACAGCGAGAAGGAGCTGCAAAACATCAAGGACAAAGAGACGGACGAACTGGACGTCCTGTTCCAACCCAAGAAGAAATGGTGATCATGTCACATCCCCTGGATTCCACACTGGGGCCCATGGCCCCATTTGTTTGCCAACTGCTCACGGAAATGCGTGCCGTCATGGGAGTCAATGGCTCCCCCGTGGTGGATCACCTCTGCTACCGCGCTGCCACCCTGCCGGAATATCTGGAGTTGAAAGCGGTGCTGGCCGCCCACGGAGTCTTGCTGGTGGAGGGGATGATAGGCGGGCGTCCCATCGCCACCTATCGCCTGCACCAGCCCGTCTGCTGGGAGCAGGTGACTGTCCCCTGCATCGAACTGGCCGCCCCCAAGGCGGGCCGAAGCCATCAGGCCGGGCTCGAACATATCGAGCTGGTGGTGCCCTCGCTCACGGCCTTGGTGGCGACGCATCCCGATGTCCCCTTCAAGACCGGCAACATCGATGACGGACGCAACCCGGATATAGGATTGATGCTGCCTTCTGGGCAGATCAAGTTTCATCTGCGCTCGCTTGACGAGGTGATAGACGAAGAGCTGTGCACCGGCGCCGTAGTGCCGGTACCGGCGGACTATTATGACGGTCTGTGAGGGGAGGGCCCGTTGACGGGAGCCTGACCCTGTGGCGTCAACGCACAAGCGGGCGCCACACGTCCTTTCAAGTGACCGAGCCAGAGGCTCAACCCCGCGGTGATCATCAACACCAGCTCGATGCCGAGTACCAGACCCCAGAGCCCCCCCTGCTCCCAGAAGGGATGCAGATAAAGCCCGCCCAGACTGGCTCCCAGGTAGTACCCCACCAGATAGAGCGACGAGGCGAGCGCCCGGTTGTGCTCCACGTGCTGGCCGACCCAGGCGCTGGCACAGGCGTGGGCGAGGAAGAAGCCAAAGCTCGAGACAAGCAATCCCCCGATGATGGCGACAAGGCTCCCCTGCAACAGGGCCAGGCTGCCGAGTGCCATCAAGGTTATTCCTGCCAGCAGCAGGCGTTGTGCTCCCCAGCGATGGGCCCCGCGGCCGCTCAGTGAAGAGGCGACGGTACCGGTGAGGTAGGTCAGAAACAGCATGCCGAGCCACTGGGTCGGCAGGGAGAAGGGGGCCTTGGCCAGCAGAAAGGTGAGATAGCTGTACTGGTTCAGGAAGACCATGAAGTTGAGGCCGCCGATGAGATAGGCCCCCACCAGCAAGGGGTTGCCAAGGTGGCTCTGGATGGCGCGGCGCAGTTGCCCAGGCGCTGCCTCCACGGCCACGAAGCAGCGCTGGGCGGGCAGCAGCCAGATAACCAGTGGCAGCAGGGCGAGGCTGATGATCCCGATACCGAGGAAGGTGTGCTGCCAGTCACCAAACCAGCCAGCCAGCAGACCGCCGACCACCCGGCCCGCGATGCCCCCCAGGGAGTTGGCCGCGATATAGACGCCGACGGCTACGATGAGGGCACGTTTGCTGAACTCTTCCCCCATGTAGGCAATGGCGGTGGCGGGCAGCCCTGCCAGCAGGACGCCTTGCAGGATGCGCAGGCTCACCAGCACATCAAAGTGGGTGACCCAGGGGATGCACAGGGAGAGCAGGATGGCGGCCGCCAGGGTCCACAGCATGATCCGCCGCCGTCCGAACCGATCAGCCAGACGGGCACAGACGAGCAGGGAGCCTGCAAGCCCTGCGGTGCAGCCTGCAAGCGTCCAGCTGGCGGACAGGGCGCTGACCGAGAAAACCTCTGCCAGGAGTGGCAGCAGGGGATGGGTCTGGTAGAGATTGAGGAATACCAGGAAGGAGCCCAGGCTGAGGGCCAGGGTGGCGCGTATCCATTCGCGACTGCCTACTTCGATCATATGGAGTTGTCCCGACGACTTTTGTGCAGGGTAGTGCGACGAAACGTATAAATATAATATATTTAAGTTATTACCCTGATAAATGAAATTGATATGGATCTGAAACAGCTCGGATACCTGCTGGCGGTGCGCGATGCCGGCTCCTTCACCAGGGCGGCCCAGGGGCTGAACGTGGCCCAGCCTGCTGTCAGCATGGCCATCGCCAAGCTGGAGCAGCAGCTCGATCTGCGGCTGTTTGACCGACAGGATCGCAGCGTGCGCCTCACCCCGGAGGGAGAGGTCCTTTGCCGCCACGCCGAACGGCTGCTGCGCCAGATGCACCAGGCCGAGGCCGAGATGGCCGAGCTCAAGGGGCTGGAACGGGGGGAGGTGCGCATCGGCATCCCCTACATGATGGGATCCTATTACTTCCCGCCAATCCTGATGGCGTTCAAGCATCGCTACCCCGGCTTGAAGATCCGGGTGGAGGAGGCGGGCACCCGGGAGCTGCTCAGCCGCATGGTGGATGGCAGTCTGGATCTCGCCATCCTCATCACCAGCGATCTGCCACCGGCCCTCGAGGGGGCGCAACTGCTGCGGGAAGAGATGCTGATGGTGGTGGGGGAGGAGCACCCGCTGCGCGGCGCTGAGTCGGTCTCGCTGCCACAGTTCTTCGGCCAGGAGCTCGCCATGTTCCGGCGAGGCTTCTACCACAGGGAACACATGGAGGTGTTGGCGCAGGGGTTGGGGGTAGAGCCTGACATCGCGTTCGAAAGCAATCTCATCCCGCTGCTCAAGGCGGTGGTGCGTCAGGGATTCGCCGTGACCACCTTCCTGCGCATGGCGCTGGAAGAGGAGCCGGCCCTCACCGGCATCCCTTTTTCACCCCCTATCTTCCTGGATCTCTGCGTAGCCTGGCGACGGGGGGATCCGCTCTCCATGGCGAACCGGGCATTGCGGGATTTTTTGCTGGCACAAGGGGATGTTTCTCACCATTGCGCTACAGATACTGAATGATTGAGTGGTATCACCAATAAAAACGCCTCCAATCTGGAGGCGTATGCTGACAAGGTGGATGCAACCTTATTTCTTGAACAGGTGGTCCAGCTTGTTTGCCTTGGTGGAGAGATAAAACTCGTTGTGGGGATTGCGACCTTCCTGAAGGGGCACGCGCTCCGCCACCGGGATGCCAAAGGATTCCATCGCCTTCAACTTGCGCGGGTTGTTGGTCATCAGGCGCAGGGACTTGACCTCGAGCGCCTTGAGCATGTCGGCACAGATGGTGTAGTCACGCATGTCGGCGGCAAAGCCAAGCGCCACGTTGGCCTCCACGGTATCGGCCCCCTGATCCTGCAGATGATAGGCCCGGATCTTGTTGAGCAAGCCGATGCCTCGCCCTTCCTGACGGACATACAGCAGGACGCCGCGGCCCGCCTTGGCGATGTTTTCCAGCGCGGCCTGCAATTGGAAGCCGCAGTCACAACGCAGACTGAACAGGGCATCCCCGGTCAGACACTCGGAATGAATGCGTCCCAGCACGGGTTCGCCGTCTGCGATATCGCCCATCACCAGCGCGGCATGATCCTTGCCCGTGCCGGTTTCCTGAAAACCAACCAGCGTGAAAGTGCCCCAGGGGGTCGGCAACTTGGATTTGGCCACGAGGGTAACGCTGCTCATATGGTTGCTCCTGACTACAGCTGCTTAAAAAAGGGCGGCCAGTTTAGCGCGCATTGTTCGGAACAACCATAAGAACAAAACCTTGCGTGAGAAGTGGGTTAACCCGATTGGTCAGAATAGGGGCAATCACGACGACTTTTGCGCAATTGTATGCCCTGACAACTGCCAGCGACGGCGCATTCGGGTATAATCGGCGCCCATTAACCCATCCCGACAGGGATGTGTGCAACCAGTCAAGATGCCGAGTGCGCAGGAGAAACGTTATGGCTCAGATGGCCCCCGTGATGACTATTGATGGCCCAAGTGGCGCAGGAAAAGGCACCTTGTGCCAGTTGCTGGCTGAAAAACTGGGCTGGCACCTGCTCGATTCCGGTGCCATCTACCGGGTGCTCTCCCTGGCAGCCCTGCATCACGATGTGGAGATCGATTCCGAAGCAGCATTGGTTCCCCTGGCCGCCAATCTGGATGTGCAATTCCAGGTAGAAGGGGAGCTGGTCAAGGTGATCCTCGAAGGGGAGGATGTTTCCCGCACCATTCGTACTGAAGAAGTGGGCAACGCGGCCAGCAAAATCGCGGCGTTTCCCCGGGTACGTGAAGCCCTGCTGCGCCGTCAGCGTGCATTCCGCCAAGCCCCCGGTCTCATCGCCGACGGTCGCGACATGGGTACAGTGGTTTTCCCCGAGGCGGATGTGAAGATTTTCCTCGACGCCAGCGCCGAGGAGCGGGCCCAGCGCCGCTATAAGCAGTTGCAAGATAAGGGCTTTGATGTTAACTTTGAGCGTCTTTTAACCGAGATTCGGGAACGTGACGATCGCGACAGAAATCGCGCCGTCGCTCCCCTGAAACCCGCGGAAGATGCTCTTGTTGTAGACTCAACGTCCATGACCATAGATGCAGTGCTGGCAACGGTGCTTGCCTATGCAGAGCAACAACTTGGTGATGTCAGCGCAAACTGATGTCAGTCGTCTGCACCAAGGATGGCGCAGATAATTTAAAACAACCCCGCTTGTGCCGGATTGCAAGTGGATGTTTCATTTGTGACATAAACAATGATCGAATCTTTTGCTCAACTCTTTGAAGAGTCCCTGAACGCCGTTGAAACCCGTCAAGGTTCCATCGTCAAGGGCACTGTCGTTGCTATCGAGAACGGTTTCGTACTGGTTGATGCCGGTCTGAAATCCGAGTCTGCTATCCCGGCTGAAGAATTCAAGAACGCCATGGGCGAGCTGGAAATCAACGTAGGTGACTCCGTTGACGTGGCTCTGGACTCTATCGAAGATGGTTTCGGCGAAACCAAGCTGTCCCGCGAAAAAGCCAAGCGCCACGAAGCCTGGCTGCAGCTTGAAAAAGCTTACGAAGAGCAAGCTACCGTTATCGGTATCATCAACGGCAAGGTCAAGGGTGGTTTCACCGTTGAGCTGAACGGCATCCGTGCCTTCCTGCCGGGTTCTCTGGTTGACGTGCGTCCGATCCGTGACACCGCTCACCTGGAAAACAAAGAACTCGAGTTCAAAGTCATCAAGCTGGACCAGAAGCGCAACAACGTTGTTGTTTCCCGTCGTGCCGTGATCGAGACCGAGAACACCTCCGAGCGTGAAAGCCTGCTGGCCAACCTGCAAGAAGGTCAAGAAGTTAAGGGTATCGTCAAGAACCTGACCGACTACGGTGCATTCGTAGATCTGGGCGGTGTTGACGGCCTGCTGCACATCACCGACATGGCGTGGAAGCGCGTTAAGCATCCTTCCGAAATCGTCAACGTTGGCGACGAGATCGCTGTCAAGGTTCTGAAGTTCGACCGCGAGCGTACCCGTGTATCCTTGGGCCTGAAGCAGCTGGGCGAAGATCCCTGGGTTGCTATCGCCAAGCGTTACCCGGAGACCACCCGTCTGTCTGGCCGCGTGACCAACCTGACCGACTACGGCTGCTTCGTTGAAATCGAAGAAGGCGTGGAAGGCCTGGTACACGTATCCGAGATGGATTGGACCAACAAGAACATCCACCCGTCCAAGGTTGTCAACGTTGGCGACGTGGTTGACGTGATGGTTCTGGACATCGACGAAGAGCGTCGTCGTATCTCCCTGGGTCTGAAGCAGTGCAAATCCAACCCGTGGCAGCTGTTTGCCGAAACTCACGCCAAGGGCGACCGTGTTTCCGGCAAGATCAAGTCCATCACTGACTTCGGTATCTTCATCGGTCTGGATGGCGGCATCGACGGCCTGGTTCACCTGTCTGACATCTCCTGGAACAACCAGGGCGAAGAAGCCGTGCGTGAATTCAAGAAGGGCGACGAAATCGAAGCCGTTGTTCTGCAAGTGGACCCGGAGCGTGAGCGCATCTCCCTGGGCGTCAAGCAGATCGAAGAAGACCCGTTCAATAAGTACCTGTCTGACAACAAGAAAGGTGCTATTGTGAAGGGCAAGGTTACCGAGGTTGATGCCAAGGGTGCCGTGATCGAACTGGCTGACGGCGTAGAAGGCTATCTGCGTGCCTCCGACGCTGCTCGTGACCGCGTAGAAGACGCCACTCTGGTGCTGTCTGTTGGTGACGAAGTTGAAGCCAAATTCATGGGCGTTGATCGCAAGAATCGCACCGTAAGCCTGTCTGTCCGTGCCAAGGACGAGGCTGACGAGCGTGTTGCCATCGACAGCCTGAACCAACAAGAAGAAGTTGTGTTCAGCAATGCCATGATGGAAGCGTTCAAAGCCGCCAAGGGTGAGTAATCCTTGATGCAAGAAAAGGGCGGCATTGCGCCGCCCTTTTTTATCTTGGCAAAATGATTATTGCATGTGATCGGGGAAGGAGATTTAACCTTATGACCAAATCAGATCTCATCGAACAACTGGCAGCCAGCCGCATGCATATGCCGGCCAAGGATGTCGAAGCCGCTATCAAGGAGATCCTTGAGCAGATGGCATCGACCTTGCAAAACGGCGACCGGATTGAAATCCGAGGATTTGGCAGTTTCTCGCTGCACTATCGTGCGCCCCGCGTGGGTCGCAACCCCAAGACCGGGGACAAGGTTGAACTGACCGGGAAATATGTCCCGCACTTCAAACCTGGCAAAGAGTTGCGCGAACGCGTCAACATCATCGAATAATACAGAAAACGGCATACCTGAGTATGCCTTTTTCATTTTTATGTTCTGGAGTCTGCCCGTTGTCGGGTTTCTCACACTCTTTTCCCATTCGCGCTAGAGTCTGCCTGTGATTTTAAGGATAATCAGTCACTCATTCGCTACAGACAGGGAGCTCCCATGAAGCGTATCTTGGCCCTCATTCCACTGGTGCTGGTGTTTGTCCTGACCCTTGCCATCGGTTCTCAAAATGGTCAGCTGGTGCAGTTCAACTACTTGATCGCCCAGGGGGAGTTCTCGCTCTCCATGTTGTTGGGGTTCTTCTTCGCCGGCGGCTTTCTGCTGGGCTGGCTGGTGTTTGGCCTGCTGTTCCTGCGTCTCAAACTGCAAAATCGCACCCTGAACCGAACCATGCGTCGTCAATCTCGCGAGTTGGAGCTTGCCCGGTCGACAGCCAAGGAATAATGTCCCTCAATGCTTGAACTGCTTTTCCTGCTGTTGCCCATCGCCGCCGGTTATGGCTGGTACATGGGCCGCAGGAGTGTTCGCCAGGACACCCAGCAACAGAGTAACCAGTTTTCCCGTCAGTACGTGGCGGGCCTCAACTATTTGCTCTCTGACGAGTCGGACAAGGCGGTGGATCTCTTTATCCAGCTGCTGGAAGTCGACAGCGAAACCATCGAAACCCACCTCTCCCTCGGTAACCTGTTCCGTCAACGGGGCGAGGTCGATCGCGCCATCAAGATCCACCAGAACCTGGTCGCCCGTCAGCTGACCCGTGAGCAGCGTCAACTTGCCTTGCAGGAGCTGGCCCGTGACTTTCTGGCTGCCGGATTGCTCGATCGGGCCGAAGCACTCTGGAAAGAGCTGTGTGATGACAGCGATTTCGAAGAGACGGCTCTGGCACAGCTCCTGATCATTCATCAGCAGTTGCGTGACTGGGACAATGCCATCGCCGTGGCGGTGCGTCTGCAGAAATTCCAGGGCAAGAAGCTGGCCGAGCCCATATCCCACTTCTATTGCGAACAGGCGGAGAGTGCCTTGCGCGATGGCGACAAGCCTGCGGGGATCGCCAAGCTCAAGCGTGCGCTCGGTGCCCACCCGGCCTGTGCCCGCGCCAGCCTGCGGCTGGCCGATCTGGCGATGGAGGAGGGCAGGTTCGAGGATGCGGCCAAGGAGCTCCTGCGGGTGTTCGAGCAGGATATCGACTTTGCCTCCGAAGCCATGCCGAAACTGCTCGAGTGCTATCGCCTGCTTGGTCGCAGCCAGGAGCTGATCCCGCTGCTTGAAAAAGCGGTAGAGGATCATGCGGGGGTCAGCGTGACCCTGGCGCTGGCCAATCTGGTGGAGGCCCGCGATGGGTTGAGCCAGGCCCGGGCCCTGGTGCTGCGCCAACTGCGTCGCCACCCCTCCATGAAGGGCTTCTATCAGCTGGTCGGTTTCCAGTTGGCCAGTGCCGAGGAGGGGCCTGCCAAGGAGAGCCTGGAGCTGCTGCAACAGCTGGTCGGCGAGCAGATCAAGATCAAGTCGACCCACAAGTGCCGTCAGTGCGGCTTTGCCACCCATTCGCTGTTCTGGCAATGCCCTTCCTGCCGGCAGTGGGGCACCATCAAGCCGATCCGAGGGCTGGATGGGGAGTAAACGCCAGCGAGGCCAACACGCCCGGGCGAGCACGGATACCCAAGAATTTCAGATGCCAGCGTGCAACCGGGCCCCGGCTCTGCTGCGCCTGGCTGTGGCATAACAATCCATAGGAAGTGACATGCAAGACCCCAAAGTACTGGTCGCGCTGGATTATCAGCACGAAGCCGACGCCTTTGCCTTCATTGAGCAGATCTCACCGGCCCAGTGCCGCCTCAAAGTAGGCAAGGAGATGTTTACCCTGTTTGGTCCCCAGTTCGTTCGTCAACTGGTGGCCAAGGGGTTCGACGTCTTCCTGGATCTGAAATTTCACGACATTCCCAACACCGTCGCCAAGGCGGTGGCGGCCAGTGCGGAGCTGGGCGTCTGGATGGTGAATGTCCATGCCAGCGGTGGCGAACGCATGATGCGTGCCGCCAGAGAGGCGTTGCTGCCATACGGGGACAAGGCGCCCCTGCTCATCGGGGTAACCGTGCTGACCAGCATGGAGCAGTCCGACATGGCGCCCCTGGGTCTGGATGTGACGCCGGCAGAACAGGTGATCCGCCTGGCCACCCTTGCCAAGGCGGCCGGGCTGGATGGTGTGGTCTGCTCCGCGGAAGAGGCGAGTGCGCTGAAGGGGCTGCTGGGAGCCGAATTCAAGCTGGTGACGCCGGGCATTCGTCCGAGCGGATCGGCTGCCGGTGATCAGCGCCGCGTCATGACGCCGCTGGCAGCGGTGGAGGCGGGTGCGGATTATCTGGTGATCGGTCGTCCCATCACCCAGTCCTCGGATCCCGCCGCCGTGCTTGGGGCTATCAATGCCGAGCTTTGCCGGTAACGGCGTAATGGGCGAATGAGCGCAGGCCGGATCCCAGATCCGGCCTGCTGCATTTTGGCCGTGGGCTGGCCTTGCCTATGGGGAGCTCAGGAGTGGACGGCCTGGGCGTCCAGACGAATGGGGAAGAGGCCGAGGAGCAGGCCGGCGAGTGCACCGATGAAGTGTGACTCGATGTGTACCCTGGCACCGATCAAGGCGGAGACAGGGCTCTCGCCGGCACTGTAAAAGTCCACACCGAGCTTGATGGCGACGCCCGCCAGCATCAGCCAGCCGGAGTGACGGCGAAAGCGGATGTCCTGCATGGCACCCCATACGAACAATCCGTGCAGCAGGCCGGAGAGTCCCATGTACCACTGGGTTTGCGGGCAGCCCCACCAGATGCCGAGTCCGACCGCCGTTCCCAGCAGCAGCAACAGCACGGGCAGGCGCCATCCCGTCAGGTACTCCTGAAACAGGCTGTAGAGCACGGCCAGACCGCTCAGGTTGAGCAGCAGGTGCCATCCATTGGTGTGTGCCAGATTGCCTGTTATGATGCGCCACCCTTCGCCCTGGGCGATCAGGTCGCGATCGAAGGCGAGCTGATGATTTGGCACGGTGAAAAAGAGCAAGGCAGTGACGAGCGAAAGCGCGATGACCCAGAGCAGACCCGATTTTCCTGACAACATGAAGCAGCCCAACGACAAAGAGAGCCGATACTGTACACGCTGTACTCGGGCCCTCAAAGCGTGCCTGTGCGATTATATTCAGCGAGTGCCGAACCTGGCTGCGCTCCATATCCTGCAACACCCTGCCGAAGTAGGTCACCCCAAGGGGACGGCTGTGTTGCTGGCGGCGTCCCTGACCGATGTGCGTATCCATGTGGGGGAGGACTTTTCCGACGACGAAGGGCTCAATGCCTTGCTTGCCGACCCCGCTGTCCAGTGCTATGTGCTGTGGCCCGATGAGGAGGCCCTGACCCTGATAGAGGCAAGGGAGCATCTCCTGAGGCGTGGGCGCACCGTGCGAGCCCACTTCATCCTCCTTGATGGCACCTGGCGCAAAGCCTATCGCATGTTGCACAGCTCGCCTGCACTGCTCGGGTTGCCGCGGATCACCCTCGGCGCCATTGCCGGGCAATATTCCATTCGCAAGAAGCCCTTTGAGGAGGCATTGTCCACCCTGGAAGCGGGCTACCATCTGTTGTCCCGGTGGGAAGGAGAGCCTGAGCGCTTCGCCCCGCTGATGACCCTGTTTACCCATTTGAACCGGCAGTGGCATGACTTTGCACAAGGCCGCCGCCGTTGAGTTGCCCAGAGGAGTGAAAAACATGAAAAAAGCCGTCGTGGTCTTCAGTGGCGGGCAGGACAGCACTACCTGTCTGGTGCAGGCACAGGCCCGCTATGACGAAGTGCATGCCATCACCTTCGATTACGGCCAGCGCCACCGGGCGGAGATTGACACCGCCCGCCATCTGGCGACGGTGCTCGGGATCGCCGCCCACAAGGTAATGGATGTGACCATGCTCGGGGAGCTGGCCATCTCTGCGCTGACCCGAGACGACATACCGGTGAGCTTCGAGTTTCAGGAGAACGGCCTGCCCAACACCTTCGTGCCGGGACGCAACATCCTGTTCCTGACCCTGGCGGCCATCTATGCCTATCAGGTGGGCGCCGAAGCGGTGATCACCGGGGTGTGCGAGACCGACTTTTCCGGCTATCCCGATTGCCGCGACGACTTCGTCAAGGCGCTCAATCAGGCGGTCTCCCTGGGGCTGGATCGCCCCATCCGCTTCGAAACCCCCCTGATGTGGCTCGACAAGGCCGAAACCTGGGCGCTGGCGGATCATTACGGTCACCTCGATACCGTGCGTCACCAGACGCTCACTTGCTACAACGGAATCCAGGGAGATGGTTGCGGGGCCTGTCCGGCCTGCGAGCTGCGTCGCCGTGGCCTGGATCACTATCTGGCTGACAAGACCGGCATCCGTGCCAGACTTTACGAGAAGAGCGGACTGGGCGAGAAAAGCGGATCCTGAGCCTGTGCCTAGCCCGGGTTTGGGGTATAATCAGCCCCTTTTGCAGCAAGTCGTGACCAAGATGCACTACCCAATCAACGAGATCTTCCAGACCATCCAGGGGGAGGGGGTATTTACCGGCCTGCCCGCCATCTTCGTTCGCCTTCAGGGCTGCCCGGTGGGCTGCCCCTGGTGCGATACCCGCCACACCTGGGTGGTGGACCCCGAGCGTGAGGTGGCCCCTGGCGAGGTGCTCGATCGTTCCAATGAGTCCGACGGCTGGAGCAAGATGAGCACGGAAGATATCCTGGCCAGCTTTACCCGGCTCGGTTACCGGGCCCGTCACGTGGTGTTGACCGGTGGTGAGCCCTGCCTCTACGACTTGCGCGAGCTCTCTTCGGCCCTGGTGGCATCGGGTTATCAGGTGCAGATCGAAACCAGCGGGACCAGCGAGGTGCTGACCCATGAGCAGACCTGGGTGACCGTTTCCCCCAAGATCGGCATGAAGGGTGGGTTGCCGGTGCTGGTCTCTGCACTGGAGCGGGCCAACGAGATCAAGCACCCGGTGGCCACCGAGCACCATATCGAAGAGCTGGATGCCCTGCTGGCCACCGCCCGGCTGCGCCCCGATGTGATGATTGCGCTGCAACCCATCAGCCAGAAAGCCAGGGCCACGGAGCTGGCCATGGCGACCTGCATCGCCCGTAACTGGCGACTCTCCATCCAGACCCATAAATACCTGAATATCGATTGATATGGATGGACTCAGCGATGAGCGCATCTTGCTGACGCTGGCCAGCAAGATGCCTTACGGGAAATACAAGGGGCGGCGCATCATCGATATTCCCGAGCCCTATCTGGTATGGATGGCGCGAAGCGGTTTTCCGGCCGGTACCCTGGGCCAGTCTCTGGCACTGGCCTACGAGATAAAGCTCAATGGACTCGAGTCCATGATTATTCCCATTATTAACAGGATGTCAGAATGAGAATATATACAAGGCAAGGGGACAAGGGGCTCACGCGACTGGCCGATGGCACTTCCCTGGCCAAAGACGATAAACGTGTCGAGACCTATGGCGCCATCGACGAGCTGAATTCCCAAATAGGCTTGTTGATGGCTGAAATATCCGCCGGGGAGACGACTCTCCTGGCCGATCTCATATTGTTGCAGCAGGAGCTGTTTGATCTGGGGGGGGAGCTGGCATTTTCCAGTGAATCACAAACGGATACGCTGTGGCAGGTGAACGAGGCTTGGACGAACAGGCTCGAGCAACAGATCGATGCCTACAGTGCCGGGTTGCCGGTGCTGCGCAATTTTATTTTGCCGAGCGGTTCGCGGGCGGCGGCCCAGGCACATGTGGTGCGTACCCTGACCCGTCGCTGCGAGCGCCTGCTGCTTGGGTTGAGCCGCGTAGAGCGGGTGAATCCGGCCGTTTTGCCCTACCTCAACCGGCTGAGCGACTGGTTTTTCACCATCGCCAGATACCTGCTGGTATCGTCGGGTACCCCGGAGATCCTCTGGGTCAAGGCGGCTGACAGAGGCTGACCACCGCACGAAGCAGCAATAAAAAAACCTCGCCTTGCGAGGTTTTTTTATTGCTGTGGAAAGGGGTCTGATATTGCTGTCAGATAGCAAAGGCTTCCACGGATTTGCCTTCAGCAACGGCCTTGGCAATGACCGAGGGCATGCGGCCCTGACCGGTCCAGGTTTTTTCCACACCATTGTCCAGATAACGATATTTGGCGGGGCGGGGCGCACGTTTGCTGACCTTGGTATTCTCGGGCACCACGGTGTTGACCAATTCGGCGGGATCGATCCCTGCGGCCTTCAGCATTTCGGCATATTCGGCAATTTTCTTTTGATGTTCTTCACGGGCCTGGCGTTCGGCGGATTCATCTTGCCGACGTTCATCGACGATGGCGGAGAGCTTTTCCAAGCCTTCTTCCAGTTGTTCCAGCGTCAAATCGCGGCAAGCTGCACGCAGGCTACGGATATTCAACAGCACTTTCAGAAATTCGTTCATATTGGCTACCACGCGAGCAAAATATTAAGGGAAGAACTGGTTTTTCGATAATTTATAGGGGGGGTTGGCACCAAGTCAAGCCTGCCAAAATAATTAATTAGGCTGATAAATTAAGTCTTGAAATAGATATGAAGGATATTTTTTTCCGTTTGACGGGCCAACATCTTCGAATGGGCTCGTGTCAGATGAAAATATCGCCATCGGAGTCTTTGATGAACCATTTGACTATCTTTGAAGATGTGGGCGTCTCAGAAACCTTGAAATTTAATCAAAAAACTTGCTATCACCCGGCGGCTCGATAAAATGTGCCGCGAATACCTTTAAGTAGAGGCGCGCTGCCTATGAGTAACCGAGCGGAGGGTGATGCCTGCGATGCTCGATGAAAGGAGTCGGCGCCGAAGTGACCAGGCCATCATACCGGGTTGCTGGTTCTGCATCTAATAGGTGCAGGACTGCCATAGTCATCCACTATGGAGCGCTACCTGAAGGGGCTGAGGAGTATACCCTCCCCATGGGTTTTGTTTCTTTGATCCTCTCGGTAGATCTCCACCTGTTGTCTTTAGGTGCAAAGAGATCATGGACATCGTTCATTACGCCGACTCCGGTTGGTCCGTCGTTCCCCCCCTGCTGGCCGTTGCGCTGGCGATCATCACTCGCCGCGTCCTGGTGTCGCTGGGGGTGGGCATAGTCGCAGGCAGCCTGCTGCTCAACCAGTTTTCTCCCCTTGCGTCCCTGCATTACATGCTCGATACCGTGCTCAGGATCTTCTGGGTCGACGGTGCGCTCAATCGTGACAACGTCAACATGATCCTCTTCATGTTGCTGCTGGGCGGCCTCATCAGCCTGATGAGCGTCTCCGGTGCGACCCGGGCATTTGCCGAGTGGGCGGAGCGCCGCGCCAAGACCCGCAAGGGTGCCAAGTCCCTGACCGGTCTGATGGTGTTTGCCTTCTTCATCGACGACTTCTTCCACAGTCTGTCGGTGGGTGCCATCTGCCGTCCGGTGACCGATCGCTTCCAGATCTCCCGCGCCAAGCTGGCCTATCTGCTGGACTCAACCGCCGCGCCGGTCTGTGTGCTGATGCCGATCTCCTCCTGGGGGGCTTACATCATCGCCCTCGTCGGCGGCATCATGGCGGCTCATGGTCTGACCGACCAGAGCCCCATCTCCGCCTTCGTCGAAATGATCCCCATGAACCTCTATGCGGTGTTCACCCTGATCATGGTGCTGGTGGTGATCGCCTTCCAGCTCGACATCGGCCCCATGCGCCAGCATGAGCTGTGGGCACTGGAGGGCAAACTGTGGGACGAGTCCAAGGGGCGCCCCATCGGGCTCGACATGGAGAGCCCGGAGGAGAGCAATGGCGGCATGATTGACATGGTGCTGCCCATCCTGACCCTGACCCTGGCCACCGTCTATTTCATGATTGACTCCGGGGCTGCGGTGCTGGCCGACAAGGGGCTGCCGTTCAGCGTGCTCGGCTCCTTCGAGAACACCAATGTCGGCTCCTCCCTGGTCTATGGTGCCCTTTGCAGCCTGGTGGTCTCCATCGGTCTGGCCATGCGCCTCAAGCTCGGGGCAAGCAACTGGATGAAGGCGGCTCCGCAGGGGATCATGGCCATGCTGCCCGCCATCAACATCCTGCTGTTCGCCTGGACCATCGGCGCCGTGGTGCGCGATGTGGAAACCGGTAAATACCTGGCCTCCCTGGCCAATGGCAATCTGCCGGTGGAAGTGCTGCCCGCCGTGGTCTTCGTGCTCTCCTGCGCCATGGCGTTTGCCACCGGCACCAGCTGGGGTACCTTCGGCATCATGCTGCCGCTCGCCGGTGACATGGCGGCCGCCAGCGACATCAGTCTGATGCTGCCCATGCTGGCCGCCGTACTGGCAGGGTCCGTGTTCGGGGATCACAGCTCCCCCATCTCCAGCACCAGCATCCTGTCTGCCACCGGGGCCGGTTGCCATCACATCGATCACGTGATGACCCAGCTGCCCTATGCCCTGGCCATCGCCTTTGGCGCGGCGCTCGGCTACCTGGTGATGGGGCTGATGCACTCCGCGCTGGCCGGTTTCACCGTGAGCGGGCTCTGGTTCCTGATCTTCTCCGGTTACCATTTGCGCAAAGCCCGGGCGTATAGCGCCGTGGCAGTTGCATAAGAGAACAAGGGGCCTGCGGGCCCCTTGGTTTTGGCAGGGGCTTTGGTTAGCATGCGCCCCATCACTCCCGTTTCGGAACCCCATCATGGCTTCACTGCACTACAAATTTGCCACCATGAACTCAGGTAAATCGACCCAGCTCATCCAGGCCCACTTCAACTATCTGGAGCGTGGCATGTATCCGCTGGCCATGACGCCCGCCATCGACGATCGCTTCGGTGCCGGCGTCATCAGTGCCAGGGTCGGTCTTGAGCTGAAAGTGGAGGTGTTCAGCGACAGCTGCGATCTCTTCGAGATGGTCAAGGCGCGCCACGCCGAGCGGCACATCGATGTCTTCATCGTTGACGAGGCGCAGTTCCTGACCCGTGAGCAGGTCTACCAGCTCGCCCGCATCGTCGACGAGCAGGACATTCCGGTGATTGCCTATGGTCTCAAGACCGATTTTCGCGGCGAACTGTTTCCCGGCTCCTACCACCTGCTCTGTCTGGCGGACAAGTTCGAGGAGCTAAAAAGCATCTGCTGGTGCGGCAACAAGGCCCACATGAACTCGCGGGTCAACGAGGCGGGGCAGGTGATGCGTGACGGTGAGCAGGTGGAGATCGGCGGCAACGATCGCTATGTGTCGCTCTGCCGCAAGCACTATCTGGAAGGGCGGGCCTTCAAGTAACCCGTGGCTGGCTCGTGCAGCCTGGACATCAAAGAGGGCGCCCATCTGGCGTCCTCTTTGTCTATGGGAGTCAGTCGATCTCGATGTCGACAGGGGCGATGATGGGGTCGGCCGCCGGCAGGCGGTGGAAGAGCTGGCGAAAATGCTGCTGTACCCGGCCTATGTCCACCAGGGACATGCCGGAGGCGAAGCCGAACCAGACGTAGAGCCCGGTGAGGTCGCGAAACATGGGAGGGAGGTAGCGGGGGGCGTCGATGAGCCCCTCCAGATAGTGCTGATAGAGCACGGGGATGTCGTCCAGGGTCACCTTGCCGACGAACAGCATGGGCAGGATCTCCGGCACCCCCTCCAGCACGGCGCTGCGAATGAAGTTCACCGTCTCCACATAGCCCTTCACATAGGAGAGATCCTTGGTAAAGCAGGCGCCCCCCTCGACCATGCCTCCGCGAAACACCCGCTGGGTGATCTTGTAGGCGTCGTGCTCGCTGGCCCCCTTGGCCACGAAGTGGCGGAACACCTCGATGAAATCGGCGCCACGCTCCGCCATGTCGATGGCCATGACCCGATCCGAGATGCGCTTGGCCCTGTCCGGGAAGGAGCTGAACGTGAGGGTCTCGATGAGTACTGCCAACCCCTCCTGACAGGCGGTGATGCGGGGCGAGCCGGCGCCGAGCCAGGTGGCGTAAGATTGCTGGCGGCCGTTGAGGGTGGTGCCGACGTGAACCCAGCCTTCGTGTACCTCCAGCACCTGCAGATCGAGTTCCGAGAAACGGGCGTGGGAGTTGAGCTTGATGTAATCCCCCCCGGCGGCGGCATCGGAGACAATGCCATCGCTGAGCTTGACCTGGACTGTGCCGTCGCTGAAGTAGCTCGACAGCTTGCCCTGCAGCCTCGCCACCGCGGCTTCCCCCTCGAACTCCTTGGGGTAGGGGCGCACCAGGTGGCGGGCGCCGGGCAGGGAGAAGATGTCGCACAATCTGGCCCCCAGCTCCTTCAGGGTCTTGCGATCCCCGCGCAGGTGATCGCTTGCCGAGCCGTAGAGCCGCTGACTGTAGCGCTGAAAGTCCGGCTGTCCGCGCTGGCGCAGCATCTCGATGACCACCATGTACTGATCTACCGTCTCTTGCAGGATCCGGCCGAGATCGTCCTGGGGGCCGAGGCGTCGGCGGATCCTGTCCCTCAGCTCCTTGAGCTCAAGGTACTTGTTGCGGGGATCGAACTCCAGAGGGAGGGATTCATAGAAGTGCCTGTCGATGGCGGGCAGTGCCTTGCCGCCACTTGCCAGAAAGTCGCTTTGCAGGTGACGGGGCCATTTGATGGCATCCAGGATGCGGATGGGTTTTTGCAGGGCGAGCAGTTCATCCGAGAGGGATTTGAGGTGCAGGCGATACTTTTCTTGGATGGTCATCGGGCTCTTTGGAGGCGAGTGCGCTACGAGAATGGCTGAGTATAGGCACAGGGCCTGTCAAAAAGAAGCGAGACGACGGGGATCCGGCCTGTGTGCTTTTGGTTGTCTGAAAATTGGTTTAGACTGCGCCCCTTGATCTCTACCGTGTCGTGAAAATGATGAATATCCCCAGCTCTGAAATGATAATGCGTTGGTTGCAACAGGCCCGGATCGAGCACTATGTGTGCGATCAGTGTCATGGCATCCACATGGTCTCCCTGCAGTCCGTCGAGGGCATCCAGGAGAGCCGGATCTTCGTGGAAGAGGAAGGGCTGCTGTTCTCATCCGAGCTGGAGGTGCGCCCCTCATCGCTGCTGCCCCTGGTGGCCGAACTGGGTCGTCTCAACATGCAATATCCGTCCCTCAAGGTGTTCCTCGACATCATCGATGACAACCTGCCACGCCTCGTCGTGGGTCACACCGTCTTTACCAAGGCGGGTCTCACCGTCGAGCAATTCCTGCTGTTCGTTGAAAGCACCACGGCAGCCACCCATGAAGTGGTTTCCGAATGTGAACGCCTTGGCTTCCTCAACCTGCCGGAAATCCAGGTCGCACCGGAATCCGTTCACTGACCTCAGCACCTGAACTGTGCGTTTAATGTGCGAACGGTTCGCTGCGGCTAAAAAGCCGTTGACGGCGGCGGGGCTTTCCCCTAAATTACGCCCCGTTCCAGCGCAACGGCGTAGCGGACACCGTGTTGGCTGAACACGTTAAACCACAGACAAAAATTTGGTGCGGTATCCGAGAGGCTACCCACCGACGAAGTCGGCAAGATGCACGCGCAGCGTGCTCCGAAAGCCACTTCAAGCAGTAAAAATTTGGTGAGGTGTCCGAGTGGCTGAAGGAGCACGCCTGGAAAGTG
>NZ_JBFOCK010000025.1:0-53352 GCF_040907765.1 Aeromonas sp. s9 | reverse complement strand
AGAAGTGAAACGCTGTAGCGCCGATGGTAGTGTGGCATTCGCCATGCGAGAGTAGGACACTGCCAGGCACCCAATTAAACGGTGATGTGAAGAATCACATGGCTGGCTGCGAGGATGACACCTCACAAACAAGCAGCAAAAGATTTAGCGAAAGCTAACCGAATGCGGAGCGGTAGTTCAGTCGGTTAGAATACCGGCCTGTCACGCCGGGGGTCGCGGGTTCGAGTCCCGTCCGCTCCGCCACTAAATTGAAAGGCCTTCCCTGACGGGAAGGCCTTTTTGCTTTCTGACGTCTGGATAAGAGCTCAGAGCACAAGAAGCAACCACCAGGGCTGCGACTTGCCACTGACAACTCGATCCCGCTCTGTTGTCCCTTGTGCTTGAGCCGGACTTTGTCCGTCTCTGCGTCCGTTATGCCACTAACAAGAAGCCCAGTCGACAGACTGGGCTTTTTTTCGTCTCCACGGTCTCCTCTTCGATCTTCGCAGCAGAAGCATTGCCTTCTTGAGCCGTGAGCTTGCTAGTAATAGACGCAGAGCCAGACGGTTGTCTCGGTCGGATGGGTCCACTCCACCCGGTGCTGAAGGTGCGCCGGGATGTTGATGTAATCCCCCGGCCCCAGATGGACGCGTTCCTGTACCCCGGTATCCGGTGTGATGAAGACCAGGATGGCCTCTCCCTGCACCAGCAATACCCATTCGTGTTCATCCTGATCGAACCACTCTCCGGTAGGGGTCTGCTGCCCCTGGGAGAGAATGCGCTCGATACGAACATTGTTGGTACTGACCAGATCCGCGAACACTTCACTGGGCAGGGGGGAGGGGATCTGGCCAAGCAGGTTGCCTGTGTGCATGGGCTTCTCTCCGGTAGATGGGAACGTGGCTAGCTAAGAGTGTAGAAGCTTGGGATGGGCCGCTCTCATGGAAAATGAGGCCTCCAACGAGCCCTTTTATGAAAAACTTCGGGGAAATGGAGGCTTATCCGCTGCAATCTCGCCAAATTCTTGCTATTTTGCGCGCCAGCAAGCAAACGATTTCCTTCACACTTTCAGGATGAACTATGGCAACGCAACAAACGACGGCCCGCGCCGGCAATGGCGGGTTTCTGGATTCCTATTTCTCCATCAGCCAGCGTGGCAGCACGGTGCGACAGGAGCTGCTGGCCGGGTTGACCACCTTCCTGGCGATGGTCTACAGCATCATCGTCGTGCCGAACATGCTGGGCGCAGCCGGTTTTGAGCAGGGCCCGGTGTTTGTGGCGACCTGTCTGATCGCCGCCTTCGGCTCCCTGCTGATGGGGCTCTGGGCCAAGCTGCCGATGGCCATCGGTTGTGCCATCTCTCTCACCGCCTTTACAGCCTTCAGCCTGGTGCTGGGTCAGGGGCTGAGCATCCCGGTCGCGCTGGGCGCCATCTTCCTGATGGGGGTGCTGTTCACCCTGATCAGCGTCACCGGCGTGCGCCAGTGGATCCTGGACAACCTTCCCTCCGGCATCGCCCACGGTACCGGCATCGGTATCGGCCTGTTCCTGCTGCTGATCGCCACCAACGGGGTCGGCATGGTGATCAAGAATGAAGGAGCGGGCCTGCCGGTGCAGCTCGGCGAGATCACTGCCTTCCCGGTCATCATGACGGTGCTGGGTCTGGCTGCCATCTTCGGCCTGGAGCGCCGCAAGGTGCCGGGCGGCATCCTGATGGTGATCATCGCCATCTCCATCCTCGGCCTCATCTTCGATCCGAAAGTGACCTGGCAGGGCTTCTTCGCCATGCCGAGCCTGAGTGGCGAGAATGGCTCCTTGGTGGGCAGCATGGATCTGCTGGGCGCCCTCAATCCGGTGGTGATTCCGACCGTGTTGGCCCTGGTGATGACCGCCGTGTTTGACGCCACCGGCACCATCCGTGCCGTGGCCGGTCAGGCTGGCCTCATCAACGAGCGTGGCCACATCATCAGCGGTGGCAAGGCCCTGACTGCGGACTCCGTCAGCAGTATGGTGGCGGGCGTGGTAGGTGGTGCTCCGGCAGCCGTCTACATCGAATCTGCCGCAGGGACCGCTGCCGGCGGCAAGACAGGTCTGACCGCCACTCTGGTCGGCGTGCTCTTCCTGCTGATGATCTTCCTCTCCCCGCTGAGCTATCTGGTACCGGCCTACGCCACCGCACCGGCCCTGATGTATGTGGGCCTGCTGATGCTGGGCAACGTCACCAAGCTGGACTTCAACGACTCGGTCGATGCCCTCTCCGGCATGCTGTGCGCCGTCTTCATCGTGCTCACCTGCAACATCGTCACCGGCATCATGTTAGGCTTCGTGGCCCTGGTGGTCGGCCGCCTGTTTGCCGCCGAGTGGAAGAAGCTCAACATCGGCACCGTCATCATCGCCGTGGCCCTGGTGATCTTCTACGCCGGTGGCTGGGCCATCTAATCCTCACGCTATCGAGAAGGGCCCTGCGGGGCCCTTTTTCATGGCTGTGAGGCGGCTAACACTTTCCCGGATCTTCCCCATCCGCTCGTTTCAGATTGAAACGTCAGGCTTTGTTTGTTGTTTCAGATCCGAACCGAAACCCCTGTCATTTTTATCCCCCTATGGCTCGCTAGACTGGCTGCATCAACCATCTGTCCACCCGTGTGGTGGCAAGCCAAGGAGTGAGCCATGAAGAAGCTGATCAACGCTGTCGATGCCGTGGTCCGTGAACAACTGATGGGGATGGCCGCTGCCCACCCCGAGCTCAAGGTGCGAATCGAACCCCACTACATCACCCGCGCCGATTCCCCCGTGACGGGCAAGGTGGCGCTGGTCTCCGGTGGCGGCAGCGGCCACGAGCCCATGCACGGTGGCCTGGTGGGCAAAGGAATGCTGGATGGTGCCTGCCCCGGCGAGATCTTCACGTCCCCGACCCCGGATCAGATGTACGAGTGCGGTCAGGCCGTCGACGGCGGCGCCGGTGTGCTGTTTCTGGTGAAGAACTACACCGGCGACGTGCTCAACTTCGAGACCGCGGTCGAGCTGCTGCACGGTGACGGGGTCAAGGTGGGCTTCGCCCTCATCGATGACGACGTGGCGGTGAAGGACAGCCTCTACACCGCAGGCCGCCGCGGGGTTGCCACGACAGTGCTGTGCGAGAAGCTGGTCGGTGCCGCCGCCGAGGCGGGCTACGATCTGGCGCGCTGTGAGGCGCTGGCCCGCCGGATCAACAACCAGAGCCGCACCATAGGCGTGGCCATGCACGCCTGCACCGTCCCTGCTGCCGGCAAGCCCTCCTTCACCCTGGCTGACAACGAGGTGGAGTTCGGCGTTGGCATCCACGGCGAGCCGGGCATCGAGCGCCGTCCCTTCACCGACCTCAACGCCCTGGTGGACGACATGTTCAAGGAGCTGACCGACAACAGCCCCTATGGCCGCACCCTGCGCCACTGGGACAGAGCCACCGGCAGCTGGCAGGAAGAGCACACCTTTATCGAGCCGCTCAATGGGGGTGACCGGGTCATCGTCCTGGTCAACAGCCTCGGCGGCACCCCCATCTCCGAGCTCTACGGCGTCTATGGTCGCCTCGCCACCCTGTGCGAAGAGGCGGGCATTCATCTGGTGCGCAACCTCATCGGCCCCTACTGCACCTCCCTCGACATGACCGGCATCTCCATCACCCTGCTCAAGGTGGATGACGAGCTGATGACCCTGTGGGATGCCCCCGTTCACACCCCGGCCCTGCGTCGCGGCTGCTAAGGAGTGCCGATAGCCATGCTAAGCAAACACCAAATCGTCAACTGGCTGCTCGACTGCGAACACATCTTTACCGAGCAGCGTGACTACCTCACCGCGCTGGATACCGACATCGGCGACGGCGACCACGGCCTCAACATGCAGCGTGGCTTCGCCAAGGTGGCGGAGAAGCTGCCCGCGGTGGCGGACAAGGACATCGGCCAGGTGCTCAAAACCACCGGCATGACGTTGCTCTCTTCCGTCGGCGGCGCCAGCGGACCCCTCTACGGCACCTTCTTTATCCGGGCGGCGGCCAGCAGCGATGCCTGCCAGAGCCTGACCCTCGGCCAGCTCGGTAAGATGCTGAGCGACGGGGTGGAGGGGATCGTCTCCCGTGGCCGCGCCGAGCCGGGTGACAAGACCATGTGCGACGCCTGGTGGCCCGCTCTGGCTGCCCTGCAGCAGGCGGAACAACAGGGCCTGCCGCTCCCCGAGGCGCTGGACAAGGCGGTGGCTGCCGCCGCAGCCGGCACCGAGGCCACCATCCAGATGCAGGCCCGCAAGGGGCGCGCCAGCTATCTTGGTGAGCGCAGCATCGGCCATCAGGATGCGGGGGCCACCTCGACCCTGCTGCTGCTGACCGCCCTGCGTGACAGAGCGAGGTTGTGACATGATCGGCATCGTAGTGGTCTCTCACAGCGCCCAGCTGGCGGCCGGTTTGAAAGCCCTGGCCGATCAGCTGGGCAGCCCGGCGAAGCTGTTGCTGGCGGCCGGGGTTGATGACCCCGCCCATCCCATCGGCACCGACGCCATCGCCGTGATGAGTGCGATGGAAGAGGCGGACGACGGCAGCGGGGTGCTGGTGCTGATGGACTTGGGCAGCGCCCTCCTGAGCGCCGAGACCGCCCTCGAGCTGCTGCCCTCCGAGTTGAGCGCCCGGGTGCGGCTCAGCCCCGCCCCGCTGGTCGAGGGCACTCTGGCCGCCGTGGTGGCCGCTGGCGCAGGCCTGACGCTGGACGAGGTGGCTGCCGAGGCGCTTGGCGCGCTGGGTCCGAAACAGGGAATGCTGCCTGCCAGTGCGGCGCAGGCCACCACGGAGGCTGCCCCCGTTGCCGACGACGGCTGGTTGCGCTGCGAGGTGGTGGTGGAGAACCCCCACGGCTTGCACGTGCGCCCCGCCGCCCGGCTGGTCGCGGCACTCAAGCCCTTTGCCGCTGAACTCAGGCTGCAAAAGGGGGAGAAAGAGGCGAATCCCCGCAGCCTGAGCCGGCTCGCCATGCTCGATGTGCGCCAGGGGGACAGGCTCATCCTGCTGGCGCGAGGGGAGGATGCCGAGGCGGCGCTGAGCTGCTTCCTGCAACTGGCGCAGGATCGCTTCGGCGACTGAAACATTCCCCCATCCGGGCCCCGTCACGACGGGGCCCGCTTTTTTTGAGGGGCGTTCTGGTCAGTGGTGGTAGTCGGCGGGATCGATGTCGAGCAGTTTGAGCCGCCGCCAGAGGGTGGTGCGGCTGATCCCGAGCTGGCGTGCCATCTGGCTGACCTGGCCCTTGCTGGCACGGGCGGCCCGCAGGATCGCCTGGTGCTCCAGCTCCGCCAGGGTGAGCAGCGGCTGTCCCACCACCTCGTCCGTCAGCAGGCAATGGCCCTGGCGGATGGCGGCCGGGAGCGCCCGGGGCGGGATCTGTGCCTCACTGCAATGAAGCTGGGCGTACTCGATGGCGCTGCGCAGCTCCCCCAGGTTGCCGGGCCAGGGGTAGGCCAGCAGGCAGTCGAGGGCGTCAGGGGTGAACTGGCGCCCCGGCTCGCCCCCCTGCACCGCCAGGTGCTGGCGGATGAGTCCGGGCAGATCGGCGCTGCGTTCCCGCAGGCTCGGCAGCCAGAGTTCGCACCCTTGCAGCGCATAGAGCAGCTGGCGCCCGAATTCCCCCTCCTGCACCCGCTGCTCCAGCGGGGCGCTGCTGGTCGCGATGATCCTCACCCTGAGGGGGAGGATGCGGGCGGAGTCGAAGCGCTGGATGCGCCCCGTCTTGAGCAGTTGCAGCAGGGCGGCCTGCATGGGGGCGGGCAGGCACTCCACCTGCTCCAGCACTAGCGTGCCACCGTGAGCCAGCTCGAACTTGCCTGCCCGCTCCTGCCCCGCCTCGTCGGACCCCATGAGTTCCAGCGCCATCCGCTCCCTCGGCCATGCCTGGCAGTTGAAGATGACCAGGGGGCCGGCGGCTCGCTCGCTGCCAAAGTGGATGGCCTCCGCCAGCTGGGCCTTGCCCACCTCCTCCTCCCCCCGCAGCAGGACGGGGCCCTGTCCCCTGGCCGCCTGGCGGGCGTGGCGCAGCAGTTTGCGCATGGCGCTCGACTCCCCCACCAGGGCGGAGAGCTCGGGGACCGTCTGGCGCAGTTGATGAATGGCGCGCAATCGATCGGTGGGATGGAGCAGGACGATGAAGCTGACCCCGTCCGGCCCCGGCAGGGGCTTGAGGCTCACCAGGGCGTCGATGAAGGCCTCGCCCCGGGACTCTCGCCGCTCCAGCGTCACCTCCACATGGCTCAGGGGGGTCATCTCCGCGATGGCCAGACGCAGGCGCTGGGGCATCAGCAGATGGTGATCGAGGGGCTGGCCCAGGCAGACATCCGGGTCGAGTTGCAGCCGACTGGCCGCCAGGGCGTTGAGGTAGCGCAGCCGCCCCTGGGGATCCCAGGCCAGCACGCCGTCTTCCATGCCATCCAGCAGGGCATAGAGCTCGCTCAAGTGGTGCTGGGACTCCTGCATCAGGCGCTCCATCTGCAGCAGATTGGCCAGCTCGCGGCCGGCGCTGACGGTGAGCGCGAGATCCCCCGGCGCGGCCTCCTCCACCCGGCAGATCAGGGCCACGATCGCCACCTGGCGACCGGTGCTGTTGTAGACAGGGCTGGCACAGCAGTGCCAGGGGTGGAGACGCTGGTTGAAGTGCTGGGGGCCGCTGACGCAGAGCGGCACCCCCTCCAGGGCCGCCAGGTTGACGGCATTGGTGCCGATGCGTCCCTCGCTGAAAAACGCGCCTGGGCCAAAACCGAGTGCCGCCAGCGCCTGCAGGGTATCGGGGTGGCCGGTCCGGGCCAGCAGGCAACCGCTCTCGTCGGTGAGCAGCAGGGCGCAGGGGCGCCCCTCCATGAACTCGTAGAGATCCTCCAGCGCCATCTCGCCGGTGGTGAGCAGGTCCCGCTTGCGCTGGCGCAGGCTCTCCAGGGTCTGCCCTCTGGCGCAGTGGGGAGGATGCCAGAGGGACGCGCTGGTCTGGTGGGCACAGCGCAGCCAGGAGGCCTGCAGGTGCTCGGGCCAGGACGAGAGGGGCTGGGGGACGGATGGCATGGTCACGGCGATATCCGGCAAAAGGGAAGAGGCCATTTAATCACCCTTGCCGCCCCGATTCAGTGACCGCTCTCAGAGTGTCGCGTCCTTGCCCCGGGTGACGGCCTCTGCAGCAAACTGCTGCTGGAGCCATTGGCTCACCGCCCGGCACTGGGGACTGCCTTCGCTCTCCTGATGGATCAGCAGATGGTCTGCTCGGTCATGTTCGGCGTGTCGTCGTTGGTGAAGAACCAGAGATCGATGCCCGGAGACCGGAGGTCGGCCAGCCGGGGCGCAAGATAGTGCAGATAGACATAGACCCGGTGGCGGCCGGGGGCGGCGGCATCCACTGCATCACCCTCCATCAACCTGCCTGATCTTACGCGCAGGCCGCCTCTGGCGGTGTGACGCAGGACAAGGGGCGCCTCGGCGCCCCTTGTCCTTGCTGGCGTTCCATGGCGCCTCGCTCAGATCCCCGTCATGCCGATCTCGTCGAGCTGGACGTGAGCGGGTTGGCGCAGGGTGTAGAGCACGGCCTCGGCCAGATCCTCCACCTGCAGCCAGCCGGGCTTGCGATCGCCCAGGCAGGCCGGGGGCGGCACCTGCACCAGTCCGGGACAGAGGGTGTGGACCCGGATGCCTTGATGCTGCACCTCTTCCCGCAGTGCCCGGGCGAACCCCAGCACCGCAAACTTGGCGGCGCAGTAGACGCTGGCCCTGGCATAGCCGTGCCTGGCGGCCTGGGAGGCGATGTTGATGACGGTGCCGTGGCGGTTTGCCAGCATGTCCGGCAGGCAGGCCCGGGTCAGCAGGAAGGTGCCCTTGGCACAGGTATCCATCACCCTGTCCCACTCCGATTCCGGCAGATCCTGCACCAGGTGGTCGCTGCCGACCCCGCTGTTGTTGATGAGCAGATCGACGGGGCCGAGCCGCTCCCGGATCCGGGCATGGCCGTCCCGCACCTGATCGCCGTCGCACACATCCAGCGCCAGTGCCATGACTCGCACCCCGTATCGCGCCTCCAGTCTGGCCGCTTCCTGCTCCAGCAGCCCCAGGCGGCGGGAAGCCAGGATCAGCTCCACCCCCTGGCTGGCCAGGGCCTCGGCGATGGCCAGTCCGATGCCGCTGGCGCCGCCGCTGATGAGGGCCCGTGTTGCTCTCAGTTCGTTCATCTTGTGTTCTCCTCCAATGGTGCAGGCATTGTGGCGGGCGCCTTCGGCAGGGAACAGGGGAGGGGAAGGAGTGATTCGAACCCTGGTTCGTGTTTTGGCGTTCCGGTTCGAACTTTGGTTCTAAACGCCGCGACCGGCCGTTGGTTCGATTAGCCATAAGGCGTAATCGGACGTTCGCGTAAATCAATTCTCCCGCTATAACAGCCATCCATATTTCCCTGCTGACAGATGCCGCTGATTCATGGACACACCGGACAGCGGCATCTCGATCGTCCGATTACGCTTCGCTAATCGAACCAACATGGGACGGTAATAAACAAAAGAGCCGCCCTGGGGCGGCTCTTTGCATCGGGGATGAATGAATCGTCACGGCGCCTTGGGCGGCTCCACCAGAGCGGTTGCCGGTTGGTCATCTTCCTTGATCCAGGCATCCAGCAGGGTGTAGCCCACCGCCAACACCACGGGGCCGATGAAGAGACCGATGATCCCCAGCGCCAGCAGGCCGCCGATGACCCCCACCAGAATGAGGATCAGCGGCAGGTCGGCCCCGCGCTTGATGAGGAAGGGGCGCAGGAAGTTGTCCATGGTGCCCGCCAGCAGGGACCAGACCAGCAGGAAGGTGCCCCAGGTGGTGTCCCCGCTCCAGTAGAGGTAGCCGACGCTGGCCAGCAGCACCGGGAAGGGGCCTATCTGGGCGACGATCAGCAGGAACATCAGCACCACCAGCACCATGACATAGGGAATGCCGGCGATGAGCAGGCCCAGGCCCGCCACCGAGGATTGCACCAGGGCGGTCACCACCACCCCCATGGCGACGGCACGGATGGCCTGGGAGGCGAGCACCACCGCATTGTCACCGCGCTGGCCCGCCAGACGGTGGGCGAAGCGGCGAATGCCTTCTGCCGCCTTCTCTCCTGAGTGGTAGAGCAGGCCGCAGATGGCCACGGTCAGCAGGAAGTGGACGAACAGCAGGCCGAGGTTGCCCGCCTGGGCCGCCAGCCAGCGGGCGGTCTGGCCGAAGTAGGGGGCCAGCTTGGTGAACAGCACCTGGCCGCCGCTCGCGAGGATCTGCTGCCAGAAGTCGTAGAGTTTGTCGCCCACCAGGGGCACTTGCTGCAACCAGAGCAGCTCGGGGGGCGGGGATTGGCTGAGCTCGGTGCCCAGCTCGATGAGCATGGGGGCCTTCTCCGCCACGTTGGCCAGCGTCATGAAGAGGGGAATGACGAAGATGAGCAGCAAGATGCTGGTCATCAGCAACGCCGCCAGGGTGCGTTTGCCCCACAGCAGGCGCTGGGCCATCTGCATCAGGGGCCAGGTGGCGATGGTGATCATGGTCGACCACACCAGGGCGGGCAGGAAGGGGCGCAAGACCATGAAGCACGAGATGATGAGCAGGCTGAGGAACAGCAAACCCAGGGTGATCTTGGCCAAATCCACTTTTTTCATATTCATGGCATTCCCTTAACGAGGGGTTGAGCGCCCGGTTCGGGCACCGTGACGGATAGCGGACAACGACCACCAGAGCCCGGCGCTGAGCCAGAACCCCAGGCAGCCAAAGAGCCACCCTTGTCCCGCGAGGATCAGCAGAGAGCTGCTGGTGAGCGCGGGCACCAGGAACAGGAGCCCTGCCACGACCAGTCCCCCTGCCAGGGTCAGCAGCGCGGCGGGCAGGGCGGGGGTGGGGCTCCGTTCGAGTGATAGCAGATTACCCGATACCAGCCCCAGGGTGAACATGGCAAGCCCGGCCAGGGCGGTGGACTGGGTGAGCCAGGCCGAGAGGGCGCTGGCGATGAGCACCCCGGCCCAGGGGAGCGGGCGCGCCGCCTGCTTCGCCAGTGGGGCGCGCAGTGCCAGCAGCAGGGCCCCCAGGGCAAGGCCGGCCACCACATCTGAGAGGAAGTGGACCCCCAGCCAGACCCGGGCCAGCCCGGCCACGCCGGCCAGCAACAGGGCCAGCAGGGCCCCCTGCCAAACCCGCAGCGCCGGCAGCCAGCCAAGCAGCAGGCCCCAGTAGAGCAGGGTCGAGGCGGCGTGGCCGCTCGGCATGCCGAAGCCCTGGGCACTCTGGCGGGCCAGCTCGGGTTGCAGGTGGAAGGGCCGGGGCCAGCCGATGCCCGCCTTGAGCAGGTTCACCACCAGGGTGAGCAGCACCATGGCAAACAGCAGGTGGCACAGCCTGGACCAGCCGAGCAGGGGCAGCAGCAAGGGCAGCAGCGCCAGCTGGAAGGGGGCCGAGCCCAGCAGATTGCCCGCCCTTGGCCAGAGCGCATCTGGCCCTAGCCACCGTTGCAGGCGCTGGATCAGCGGCAACTCGGCGCGGTGCAGCGCACTGGCCGCGTCGCTGAAATCCGTCACCCACAGCACCTGGCTCTCGGGCACCTCGGCCAGCCTCGGGGCTATCCAGTCGAGCTGCGCCGGGAAGCGACGCTGGTCAGGGGGCAGGTCGGCGGCCGCGATCAGCCTGGCGTTCAGGATCTCGCCACCGAGATCCGGGGCCTGGAGCAGGGAGACAAACCCCGTCCCTCGCTGGACCCGCAGGGGCTCCAGGGTCTGGCAGGCGAACACCCTGGCCCGTTGCCAGCGTCCCAGCTCGCCGGTGACGCGACCCTGGAGGCCGGTCTCCTCGAACAGCTCGCGCAGGGCCGCCTGCTCCGGAGTCTCCCCCCTGTCGATGTAACCGCCGCTCAGGCTGTAGCGCGAGGAGAGCCTGTCCTGCACCAGCAGGATCCCTTGCTGGTGGCGGATCACGCAGGCGGCCGCAGAGGGAGGGGATTCGGCGCGGGAGGCGGGCAGGGCACAGCCCAGCAACAGCAGCAGGCAGAAGACGACTCGAAACATGATGACACCCAGGGGCAAGGAGTGGGGACAAGGGTCACAGAAATCAGACGGCCGGGCAATGGCTTGCAGGGGGCACCGACCCTGTGGGGGACGCAAGGATTGCCGTCTGCGCGGGCAGTCCCTAGTATTGGCGGCTATTGTTCTTCTCATTCACTACATTGTGGGGCTCTTCATGCGACAGTTCGGTTTCTTTCTGGGGATTGCCATCGGCGTCATCCTGATACTGTTTGGCAGCATCGTCATCTTCCAGGCCCTGCCTGCGGCGCTGGACGTGCTGGAGATGCCGAGCCGGATCCCCTTCGTGCGCGAGGTGTACACCTGGCTGATGAGCAGCGCCAACGGGCTCACCGCCCAGCTGGAGCAGAACTTCCTGGAGGCATTCCAGACGGTGCTCAAGCTGATCCTGCTCATCACCTTCATGTGGGTCTGCGTCAAGCTGGTCAACATGGGGGTGCTGATCATCCGGGCCGGCGTCGACCTTATCCGCACCGCCATCGAGCACAGCGAAGAGAAGGGTGCCAAGCCTACCGAGCAGGACCGCCATTTCTGATCTTCCCCTGCCACGGGTCAGATAAACAACAGGCCATCATGTGATGGCCTGTTTTTATGGTGGCATGACGCTTAAATAAGTCAGTTAAGCAGTTTTTCCAGCTCCGCTTCGGCATCCGCCCTGGCCTGATCGCTCAGGGTGCCGGAAGTCGCTTCCCGCTTCTCGCCCTGTTGCTGCACCGCCTTGGCCGCTTGCTGCTGTGCACTGGTCGCGGCACTGATGGCGGCTGCGCTGCTGGCGGCCTGCTTGGCGCTGTCGTTCACCGCCTTGGTCGCTTGTTGCTGCGCCGTGGTTTCGGCACTGCTGACGGCCTGTTTGGCGGTGTCACTCACCGCCTTGGCGGCTTGTTGCTGCGCCGTGGTTGCGGCACTGCTGGCGGCCTGTTTGGCGCTGTCGCTCACCGCCTTGGCGGCTTGCTGCTGCGCCGTGGTGGCGGCACTGATGGCGGCGGCACTGCTGGCAGCCTGCTTGGCGCTGTCACTTACCGCCTTGGCGGCTTGTTGCTGCGCTGTGGTTGCAGCACTGATGGTCGCTGCGCTGCTGGCGGCCTGTTTGGCGGTGTCGCTCACCGCCTTTTCGGCTTGCTGCTGCGCCGTGGTTGCGGCACTGATGGCGGCGGCACTGCTGGCGGCCTGCTTGGCGCTGTCGCTCACCGCCTTGGCGGTTTGCTGCTGCGCCGTGGTGGCGGCACTGATGGTCGCTGCGCTGCTGGCGGCCTGTTTGGCCGAGTCGCTCGCCGCCTTGGTCGCTTGTTGCTGCGCCGTGGTGGCGGCACTGCCGATCACCTGTCTGGTGGAGTCGGACAGGGCCTTGCTGGCGCTCTGTTGCAGGCCCCCCATCATGGTGCCCAGCAGAGAACTGCCCGCGCCCGTGAGCCCCTGACCGGCACCGGTCAGGGCCGTGGCGGCCGGGGTGGCCTGGGACTGCCAGCCCTGCATGGCGCTGGGCCAGGTCGGGGTGGCGGCCGTCAGGTTTTCCCCGAAGACCTGGGTCGCCCCGTCACCTTTTTGCACCATGACGGCGAGCTGGTTGGTGTCGGCGTTCCAGACCATGCCGGCCTGCTTGGCTACGTCCGGCACGGGGGCGTAGCGGGAGACCACGTAAAAGAGCGGTCCCTCCTGTTGCAGCTCGTCGGCGGTCTTGAGCAGTTGCATGGTGCTCTCGTAGTTGGGCCCCAGCATGGCGGTCATTCTGTCCTTGATCAGCGGCTGCTCGAACAGGTTGGCCTCGTTCGGATCGAAACCGACCAGCGGCTTGAGCAGGGCCCACATCAGCTGGCTGGTGGGGCTCATCATCAGCAGGGGGGCGACACAGGCGGACAACATCAGGCTCAGGCAGGCAGCCTTGAGCAACGGCATGATACGCATTGACAACATATCCAGTTAATTATCTGATTATTAATGGTTATTCATTACCGCATCCCGGCGATGCCGGTGGGGGCCCACGGCAGAACCCTGACAGGCCTTGGCGGGCGCAGGCAGGCTATCATATTGCTTCCGGAATGCCAGATGAGCCGACATTTATTGGTCAAGTCGAGGGCTCTGCTGGTCGCTCTACACTTTCACTCCCCCGTGACAGGAATTCCCATGATCCGTTGTGCAGGTTGTCTGCTGGCCCTTGGCTGGCTCTTCCCCGCGTTGGCCGCCCCGGCGTCCAACACCCTCAGTCACTCGGTGGGCACCGAGCTGGTGCTGCCCCTTGGTTCGCTGCCCGAGCGGGTGTGCTGGTATCAGGATCAGAAATACTCCCAGGGGGCCCGTATCCAGCAGGGGGAGCTCTGGCTGGAGTGCGCGCCGCAACAGGCGATGGAGACCAATGGCCCCCTGATCTGGCGAGAGGTGACGACGCCGTCACAGAGTGGTGAACCGGAGGGCAACCAGCGGACGATCCGGGTGGGCCAGTGAGCCTTTTCTTGATCCAGCTACAGACACGGGCGTGATCTCTATCGCATAATGCGGCTCTTTCTTCTCTTGACTGGGATCTAAGCAATGGCTCGTCGCTCTTCCAATGCACAACGTCGTCGCAGTAGCTGGTGGTACAAACGCTTGTTGGCAAGGGAGCGGGAAGAGCGCGAAGCGCGTTCCGTCCGGGATTGATACCGCATTGAACAACGGAGCCTCGGGCTCCGTTTTTATTGGTGAATATAAGTGCATTACCACAGGCAGGTTTATTACCACAGGTGGATAATGATGCCGCTCTGCCAGTGCACAACGTCGTTGCCGCCGTGAGCTGGCGGTGCAAATCCTTGTTGGCAAGGGAGGGAAGCGCGAGGGTGCTGCGTCCGGGATGGATACGGCATGGAAAGACGGAGCCTCGGGCTCCGTTTTTATTGGTGACTAAAAGTGCATTACCACAGACAGGTTTATTACCACAGGTGGATAATGGTGCCGCTCTGCCAGTGCACAACGTCGTTGCCGCCGTGAGCTGGCGGTACAAACCCTTGTTGGCAAGGGAGGGAAGCGCGCGAGGGCGCTGCGTCCGGGATGGATACGGCATGGAAAAACGGAGCCCTGGGCTGCGTTTTTCATTCATCAAGACCGTCATGCGAGAACGGGGGCCATCAGGCCCCCGTTTTGCTTTTGCAGAGGTTGGCTGCCTGCGACTCAGCGCTGCAGGGCGGCCAGGGCCAGCTCGACCCGTTTGGCGTACTCGGGGTCGGCCTGCTCGAAGTGCCTGAGCTGGGCCGCGACGATGGCGTCATCCTCCACATTGATGAGGGAGCGGGCCAGGTTGGCGGCGAGGCGGGCGCGCTGTCCCTCGTCCATCAGGCGGAAGAGATCCCCCGGCTGGCTGTAGTAGTCGCTGTCGTAGTCACGAAAATCGTAGTGCAGGGCAGCCCCTTCCAGACTCAGGGCCGGTTCGTGCTGCTCGCTCGGCTGCTGGGTGCCGAAGCGGTTTGGCTGGTAGTTGGGGCTGGCGCCACCGTTGCTGTCGGCCCGCATGGCGCCGTCGCGGTGGGCGCCGTGGTGGAACGGGCAGCGCGGGGCGTTGACCGGCAGCAGGCCGTGGTTGACGCCGAGGCGGTAGCGCTGGGTGTCACCGTAGGAGAACAGGCGCCCCTGCAACATGCGATCCGGCGAGAAGCCGATGCCGGGCACCACGTTGGCCGGGGTGAAGGCGGCCTGCTCCACGTGGGCGAAGTAGTTGTCCGGGTTCTGGTTGAGCTCCAGTACGCCCACCGGGATGAGCGGGTAGTCCTTGTGGGGCCACACCTTGGTGAGGTCGAACGGGTGGATCGAGTAGGTCCGGGCCTCGGCCTCTGGCATCACCTGCACATAGACCTTCCAGCGCGGGAAGTCCCCCCGCTCGATGGCGTTGAACAGATCTGCCTGGCTGGTCTCTCTGTCCTGACCGACGGCGGTGGCCGCCTCTTCATCGGTGTAGAAGCGGTGGCCTTGCTCGGTCTTGAAGTGGAACTTGACCCAGAAGCGCTCGTTGGCCGAGTTGATGAAGCTGAAGGTGTGGCTGCCATAGCCGTTCATCTCCCGCAGGCTCCTGGGAATGCCGCGATCACTGAACAGTATGGTGACCTGATGCAGGGATTCCGGGTGGCGTGACCAGAAGTCCCAGGCGGCGGTGGCGCTGCGCAGGTTGGTGCGGGGATCCCGCTTCTGGGTGTGGATGAAGTCGGGGAATTTCAGGGGATCGCGAATGAAGAACACCGGGGTGTTGTTGCCCACCAGATCCCAGTTGCCCTGCTCGGTGTAGAACTTGAGGGCGAAGCCGCGCACGTCCCGCTCGGCGTCGGCGGCCCCCTTCTCGCCGGCCACGGTGGAGAAGCGCAGGAACACCGGGGTCTGCTTGCCGACGGCGTTGAACAGGTCGGCCTTGCTGAAGGCGCTGATGTCGTGGGTCACGGTGAAGGTGCCGTAGGCGCCCGAGCCTTTGGCGTGCACCACCCGCTCGGGAATGCGCTCGCGGTCGAAGTGGGCGAGTTTCTCCATCAACCAGATGTCTTGCATCAGGACGGGGCCGCGGGGGCCGGCGGTGAGGCTGTTGTTGTTGTCGACGACGGGGGCGCCGTTGGCGCTGCGCAGGGTCTTGTCGGTCATGGCGGGTCTCCTTGTGATGAGTCGCCAGACTAGGGGAAGTGGGGGAGCGGCTCCAATGGAGTGTGCCTAACCCTTTGATTGGTTTCGCTGATGGGGGTGGAAACAGACGCCAGCCTTGCGGCAAGATGGGATTCAGCCAATCAGGAGGTCTCATGTCCATCACCATTCGCCGCGCCGGGCCGGAAGATGCCGCCGCCCTGCGGGATCTTCACGCCATGCCCCATGCCCAGGCGGGCACCCTGCAACTTCCCTTCCCCTCCCTGCAGCAGTGGGAGCAGAAGCTGACTCCGCGGGATGGCATCTACAGCCTGCTGGCGGAGTGGGAGGGGGAGGTGGCGGGCGCGCTGGTCCTGATGGTGGAGCCGTCCCCCCGTCGCCGCCACGTGGCGAGCATCGGCATGGCGGTACACGATGACTGGGCCGGGCGCGGGGTGGGCACCGCCCTGATGCAGGCTGCGCTGGATCTGGCGGACAACTGGCTCGGCTTGACGCGGGTGGAGCTGACGGTCTGGGCCGACAATCAGGCGGCCCTGGCCCTCTATCGCAAGGCGGGCTTTGTGGAGGAGGGCGTTGCCCGGGATTACGGCCTGCGTCATGGGGTGCTGGTGGATGCCCTCTACATGGCCAGGGTGCGCCGATGATCGACTATCGCGAGCGCCTGACGCCGGTGCTGCGGGCACTGGAGCAGGATCCGGATCTCTCCATCGAGGCGCTGGCGAGTCGCGCCTGCCTCTCCCTCTACCATTTCCACCGGGTGTTCACCGCCGTGGTGGGGGAGGCCCCCGGCGAGATGTGCCGCCGCCTGCGGATGCAGCGGGCGGCCTGGCAGCTCTGCTACACCGATGCCAGCGTTACCGCCATCGCCCTGGGGGCGGGACTTGGCAGCTCCCAGGCCTTCGCAAAGGCGTTTCGCCGCCACTATGGCTGCACCCCAGGGGCGTTTCGCCGCGACAAGGGCAAGAACGGACACCTGGATCGCAAGGAAGGACACGCATGGCAAGGGGCACTCCCTTATGCTGAAGGCCACTCATCAGCAAGGAGCAACACCATGAACACCGTCGAGATGGACGCCCGCACCCTGGCCTATATCCGCGTGACCGGCCCCTATGGCGAAGGGTATGACGCCGTCTGCCATCGCCTTCACCAGTGGGCCGCGCCCCGTGGCCTGGAAGGGGGAGAGTGGATCTTCATCTACCACGACAACCCCGAGGTGACGCCGCCGGCCCAGTGCCGCACCGACATCGGCATCAGCGTGCCGGTGGGCACCCTGGGGACGGGGGAGGTGGAAATTCAGCACATCCCCGCCGGGCGCTACGCCCAGTCCCGCTACCTCATCACGGATCGCAGCCAGTACGGGGAGCGCTGGCAGGAGCACATCGGCGATATCGTCGCGGCCGGGCTCGCCTTTGGGGACGGCCCCTGCTTCGAGCTCTATCACAGCGTGAGCAATGACCCGCTGCGGGATGACGTGAGCTTCTGCTCCAGCGTGCGCTAGGCAGGCGGCAATAAAACGAGGCGCCCAAGGGCGCCTCGTTCAATTTGGGGTTAATGACCACCGCAGATATCAGGGCTGGCTGGGCACCTTGTTTCGGCGGGACTTCCACCACCAGCGCAGGCGGATCTGGGAGATGAGCATCCCCGCCAGCATCAGGGCGCAGCCGACCACGGCCCGTTCGTCCAGATGTTCCCCCAGCAGCAGGACACCGCCGATGGCGGCGAACACCGTCTCCAGGCTGAGGATGATGGCGGCGTGGGCCGGATGGGCACCGCGCTGCCCCACCACCTGCAGGGTATAGCCGATGCCGACCGAGACCAGACCGGCGTAGAGCAGCGCCTGCCAGCCCGCCACGGCACCACTCGCCGTCGGGGTCTCGATGACGAAGGCCGTGGCCAGGCTGAGCAGGCCGCACACCACGAACTGCACCCCGGCAAGGCGAATGGGGGCGACCCGGTTCGAGTAGTGATCCAGCACCAGCAGATGCACGGCCCAGAACAGGGCCCCGATCACTTGCAGCAGATCGCCGTAGCCGATGGTGAACTCCTCGGTGACGCTGAGGTAGTAGAGCCCAGCCATGGCGATGAGGGCGCCTACCCAGGTGTTGGCCCCGGTCTTGTGGCGCAGGGCCAGGCCGATGACGGGGACCAGAATGATGTAGAGGCCGGTGATGAAGCCCGCCTTGGCGGCCGTGGTGTAGAGCAGCCCCACCTGTTGCAGGGAGGCGGCGGAGAAGAGCACGGTGCCGGCGATGAGGCCCCCGGTCAGCAGCAGGCGGTGATCACCGGCAGGCTGGGGCGGCTGGCGTGACTTGAGCCACCACAAGAGCGGCAGCAGGGAGAGGGCGCCCAGCAGGAAGCGCAGGCCGTTGAAGGTGAAGGGCCCCATGTGATCCATCCCCAGACGCTGGGCGACGAAGCCCAGCCCCCAGATGGCGGCGGCCATCAATAACATCATGTTTGAACGCATACGGAATCATCCCTGAGAAAGAGTCTCGGCGGCACTCGGGCCCCGCCATTACGATACCTGCGAGAAGGGGCGTTTGTCGTCAGCCATTTGTTGCCGGGCGAGGGCAGGATCAGCGGCTGGCCAGCTTGGCGAGCAGGGGCAGCAGGGCGAGCAGCAGCAGGTTGCCCCTAAGGATCCAGATCACCCAGAACTGCTGCTGGGTGGAGACAAGGGGAGCCCGTCCCTGGCGCAAGGATCGGCGCCAGTGGTGGAACAGCCGACTGGGGTAGCCAAAGCTGATGGCCATGGCGAAGAACATCAGCAGCTTGGTGCGGTAACCCGGATTGGCAAACAGGATGGCCGGTGGCTGGGGATGGGCGACCACCAGCAGCACGCCCGTGATGAAGATGAGCAGCAGGGCCAGGGCGGCCAGGCTGTCAGCCAGCAGCAGCTTGCGCACCTGCTCGATGGACATGCCGCGCCGGAACAGGAAATACTCCGAGGTGATGGCACCGGTCAGGGTGATCACGGCGCAGTAATGGAGGGCAGTCAGCAGTTCCGGTTTCAACATCCAGGCCAGTTCCTTCTCGTTGGCCACCTGATGCGCTTCCCTTTGGACGCCATCAGGTGGGGCTGATATTCTGACACTACACGATGTCAGGGGATAGCATGGAGTCAGGGTTGGATAAGCGAGCAGTCTCCAAAAAGACTTGGTCCCTGGTGGCACGGATGCGCCTGGGCCTGCTTCTGCTTTTCATTCCCGTCCTGATGCTGGGTGCCATCTACTACCTGCACATGGAGCGCAGCCTGCAGCGAGAGCTGCAACAGCGCCTGCTCGCCACCAATCACCAGTTGCGCCACGTCTTCATCGAGCCCTACCTGAACGAGATGGAGCGTCAGTTCTCCCTCATCTACGACCAGATCAAGGTGGAGGACATCAGCGGCCCCCGTCTGCGCAACACCGACTCCTATCTCAGGGAGTGGCGTCTCTACAAGGGGGTGATGGCGGATCTCATCTACATCTATGTGGGCACCGCCGAGCGCCAGATGCTGATCTACCCCGAATGGCAGGCGGATGCGGACTTCGATCCCAGGGTGCGCCCCTGGTATCAGCTGGCCAGCCAGCATGTGGGCAAGATGGTCTGGACCGAACCCTACTACGACTACACCAACGGCACGCTGGTGATCGCCCTGGCGCGGGCCATCACCGACAAGGAGGGCAAGGTGCGGGGGGTCTTTGCGGTGGATGCCATCCTGGCCCCCTTCTCCGCCCAGCTGAACCGGCAGTGGAACAGCGGTTACCAGATGATCGTCAACCAGTCGGGCAAGGTGTTGGCCCACCCCGATCCCTCACAACTGCTCAAGCCCATGACCCACCCGACCTGGCTCTCCCGCTTCAGCGGGGAGGACGGCATCTTCCTGGATCAGGCGTCTCGCCAGTTCGTGGCCTACAGCCGCCTGCCGGACCACAACTGGGTGCTGATCAGCGTGTTGCCCGCCTCCAGCATCCAGGCGGTGGTGGCGAGCGCCTCCCTCAACGTGCTCGGGATCATCGTGCTGGCCAGCGTGCTCTACATGGTGCTGGCACTGATCTGGTCCCGTTATTTCAGGCGGATGCTGGACGAGATCTCCACCGTGATCCGGGCCAGCCGGACCCAGCCTGACGAGGTGCACCAGGGGGGGATGCGCGAGCTCAGGCACGTCTATGCCGAGCTGGCGGAGGTGAGCAAGGATTATCACGAGGTGCGCCAGCAGGCGAACCTCGACAAGCTGACCGGCCTTTACAACCGGCGCTTCTTCGACGAGCGGTTGAATCGGCTGCTGCTCGATCAGGACCGCTTCTGCCTGGCCATGATCGATCTGGACGGTTTCAAGCGGATCAATGACACCTATGGTCACCAGACCGGGGACGTGGTGCTCAAGCGGGTGGCCAGCTTTGGCGCCAAGCTGCTGGGGGATCATGGCTGGGTATGCCGCTATGGCGGGGAAGAGCTGGTGGTGCTGTTCGCCAATCCGGATATCCACTTCTGCCAGATGCTGCTGGAGCAGTACAGGATTGGGGTGGCCTCCCTGCACTGGCGTGAACCCGGTCTTGGGATCACCTTCAGCGGCGGCCTGGTGGCGAGTGCCCCCGGGCTTGGGGCCAGGAGCCTGCTGACCATGGTCGATGCCGAGGTCTATCGCGCCAAGGGTGACGGCAAGAATCGCATCTACATGGTGGATCCCCTGGCTCCCCGGGACGACTCGCCCTCAGGGGATGGCATGTTGAGCAAAGAAGAGGCCTGAGGGCCTCTTCTTCATTGCGCGGATCAAGGGTGCAACTGCCAGGTCCAGAGGGGCCAGCCCAGCTCCTCGGCGCACTGGCGCAGGGCGGGGGCCGGATTGACCGCATGGGGATGGCTCACCGCCCGCAGCATGGGCAGATCGTTGTGGGAATCGCTGTAGCCAAAGCTCCCCTGCCAGAGGTGTTCCTTTCCGGCAAAGAGCTGGTTGATGCGGGCCACCTTGCCTTCGCGAAAACTCAGGGTGCCGCGGGTCTGGCCGGTCAGCATGCCTGCTTCCTCGTCGAGCAGGATGGCCACGCAGTGATCCATCCCCAGCATCTGCGCCATGGGGGCCACCAGATGCTCGCCGGAGGCGGAGATGAGCACCAGCTCGTCGCCACGCTGGCGGTGCCACTCGATGCGGGCCAGCCCCTCGGGGTAGAGACGCTCCCGCAGCACCTGTTCGGCAAAGCGGGTGCAGAGGGAGTCGAGCCACTGGCGCGTCCTGCCTGCCAGCGGTTGCAGGGTGAAGGCCATGTACTGGTGCATGTCCATCTTGCCCTGGTGGTAGAGGGACATCATGGCCTGCTCCTCGGCCACCATGCCCGCCGGGGCCAGCTCCTGGGCCACCATGTACTCCAGCCAGAGGCTGGCGGAATCCCCCGCTATCAGGGTCTCGTCCAGATCAAACAGTGCCAGGGCCATGGCTGCTCCTCGGGTTGGCTGCCAGCATCGGGGTACTGGCTGAAAAATGAATGGGATTCATGGCGTTATGCTACCTCACAGAGTTGATCCCGGGCCACCACCAGGGTCACGGCGCTGCCCACCGGCAGCAGATCGCCGGCACGGCGGTTGAGGCAATCCACCGTCAACAGCCCTGCCTCGCACTCCACCTGATAGCGGATGACGTTGCCGAGCAGCTGCTGCTGGCGAACGATGCCGGGCAGGCTGGGCTCGTGGCTGACCGCCCCGGCGGGCAGCAGGGTGATGGACTCCGGCCGCAGCGCCAGCTTGCCGCGAAAGCGCGGGCCGAACAGGGATTTGGCCTGCTCGCCATCCAGCAGGTTGTAGTTGCCGATAAAGCCCGCCACGAACTCGCTGGCGGGGCGGGTGTAGATCTGCTCCGGTGTGCCGCTCTGGACGATGGACCCCTTGTTCATCAGGAAGATCCGATCCGACAGGGTCAGCGCCTCCTCCTGATCGTGGGTCACGAAGATGGTGGTGAGCTCGAGGCGCTGCTGGATCGCGCGGATCTGCTGGCGCAGGCTGCGGCGGATGCGGGCATCCAGCGCCGAGAGCGGCTCATCCAGCAGCAGGATCCGGGGTTGCACCACCAGGGCCCGGGCCAGCGCCACCCGCTGGCGCTGGCCGCCGGAGAGCTCGGCCGGATAGCGGCGCTCGAAGCCGGTCAGCTCCACCAGCGCCAGCGCCTCCTGCACGCTGGCGGCGAGATCCCGCCCCGGCTGGGGCTTCATCTTGAGGCCGAAGGCGACGTTGTCCCACACCGTCATGTTGGGGAAGAGCGCATAGCTCTGGAACACCATGCCGATGCCCCGCTTCTGGGGTGCCTGCCAGGTGATCTCCTCACCGGCTACCCGCACCTGACCGCCATCCACCGGGGTGAGCCCGGCCAGCGCCCGCAGCAGGGTGGATTTGCCGCAGCCGGAGGGGCCAAGCAGGGTCACCAGCTCCCCCTTGCGGATGCCGAATTCAATTCCCTCGAACACCTTGGTGTCACCGTAGGATTTGTGCAGTTGATTCACTTCTAGATGGAACATGTTGATTCACCGATGAAATCTGTTAGCTGCCCAGGTGAGCAGCAGGGTCAGCAGGAAGTAGCTCATCACCAGGGCGCTGGTGAAGTGGCCCGAGGTGGCACGCATGTTGTAGAGGTAGACCTGCAGGGTCTCGTAACGGGTGCCCACCAGCATGTTGGCAAACACGAACTCGCCGAGCAGGAAGGAGAGGGAGAGAAACAGCGCCGCCAGCAGCCCCTTGCGCAGGCAGGGGATCACCACCAGCAGGAAGGCGCGGGCGCTGCTCGCCCCCAGCAGGTGAGCGGCATCCATCAGATCCTTGAGCGGCACCCCCTGCAGGCTGTTGGCCAGCGCCCGGTACATGAAGGGGAGCACCACGGTGAACCAGGTGCCGATCAGGATCCAGGGGGTGCCGATGATGGGCAGGACGCCGTCGGCGTAAATCTGCAGCAAGCCCACCGAGGAGACCACGGGCGGCACCGCGAAGGGGAGCAGGATCAAGAGGTTCATCCAGGGATCCAGCCTGGGGAAGTAGTAGGCCACCACCAGCACGGTGGGCACCAGCACCAGGGTCCCCAGCAGCAGGGTGGCGAAACAGACCAGGAGGCTGCGGCCAAAGGCCGCCAGAAAGCGCGGGTCGCCCCAGAGCTTGAGATACCAGTCGAGGGTGAAGCCATCCGGCAGCAGGGTCGCCCCCCAGCGAGTGGAGATGGAGTAGAGAAAGGTGGCCAGCAGCGGCAGCAGCAGGGTGGCGACCAGCGCCCCCAGCACCCATCTGGGCCAGCGCGGCGTCAAATCATGCATGGGATTGCCCCTTGTTCACATAGCTCTTTTTCAGCAGCCACTGGTTGGCGGCTGTCACTACCCCCAGCAGCACCATCAGGATCACCGCCAGCGCCGCCGCGAGATTCGGCTCGAGGAAGATGTCGCCGGAGACCAGACTGGCCACCCGGATGGTCACCAGGTTGAAGTTGCCGGTGGTGAGGGCGTAGGCGGAGGCATAGGCCCCCACCGCGTTGGCAAACAGGATGATCAGGGTGCCGAGCAAGGCGGGCGTCAGCACCGGCAGCGCAACGTGCCATACATACTGCCCCTTGCTCGCGCCGAGCAGGGCGGCGGCCTGGGGCCACTCATCCTGTAGCGCATCGAATGCCGGGTAGAGCAGCAGCAGGGCGAGGGGGATCTGGAAGTAGGTGTAAATCAGGATAAGGCCGCTGCCCGAATAGAGGTTGAAGCCGTCGATGAGGCCCCAGGATTTGAGCAGCAGGGTCACCGCACCGTTGATGCCGAGCACGATGATGAAGGCGAACGCCAGCGGCACGCCGCTGAAGTTGCCCGTCATGGTGACGAAAGCCAGCAGCACCCGCTTGACCCGCTCGCCACAGTGGCGCAGCGCCGCGGCCCCGAGGGTGCCGATGGCGAGCCCCGCCAGGCTGGCGATGCCGGCGATGCGCAACGAGTTGCCGAAGGATTGCAGATAGAAGGGGGAGCTCAAAATCTCCCGGTAGTGGTCGAGACCCCAGCCATCGGGGGTCTGGACGCTGCCCACCAGCACCCACACCATGGGGGCGAGCTGGAACAGGATCATCAAGAGGACAAAGGGCAGCAGCACGAGGGCCGGCAGCCAGTGGCGGCGCACCCGGCGTGGCTTCACCTGTTGATCCGCGAGGATCTCGGTGGTGGCAGGCATCATCAGTGCACCTCGCGCATAAAGGCCGCCTTGAGCAGCGGGGGGGCTGCCGGCTTGTCGTGGGGAACTCCCAGCAGATCCGCCATCAGGGCGCAGAGCTGGGTCTGGGCGATCGCCACCCCATCCGGCCAGCGCTCGACGAAGGCATCGCCAAAGAGCCAGAGTGGCACGGTGCGCTCCTCGGCCAGGGTGCCGCCATGGCTGAGATCGTTGTTCATGCCGTGATCCGAGGTGATCACCACCTGATACCCCTCCGCCAGCCACTGGGGCAGCAGGTCGGCCAGCAGGCTGTCCATGCGGCGCGCCTGATTGCGGTACTGGCGGGAATCGAGGCCAAACTGGTGGCCCGCATCGTCCACTCCCATGGGGTGGATCAGCAGAAAATCGGGGTCGTACTGGCTGCGCAGCCACTCGCCGTCCATCAGCAGATGGCTGTCGGGGTAGCCGTCGTCCCAGTAGAAGCAGCCGTGCTGGATGGGCAGTTGCTCATCGTGAGTGAAGCGATCGCGGGCCGCCAGCCAGGGGCTCTGGTTGTAGAGCTCGCTCACCCAGTGGTAGGCCGCCGCTGCGGTGCGTTTGCCCGCGGCCCGGGCCAGATGGAAGATGGCGTCGTGTTGGCTCAGGCGCGTCACCCCGTTGTGGGTGATGCCGCTCGCCACCGGCAGCACGCCGGTCAGGATGCACTCGTAGAGAGGGCGGGAGAGGGAGGGCAGGGCGGCACTCAGGGTCGTATGCAGGCCGCGTTCTGCCTCCACCATGCCACAGAGGTAGCCCATGCAATGGGCTACCTCTGCTGCCAGGCCATCCACAAGTACCACTATCACCTTGTGTTGCACTGGCCACTCCTTACTGCATGTTGATCATGACGGTTTCCTGCCACTGGCGCGGCAGGGCCTTGGAGCTCTGCTCCCAGGCGGCGTGATCCTGCACCGGCTTAGCGTTGGCATACTGCTCGGCCGGCAGCAGCTTGGCTTTCACGTCATCCGGCAGGGTCACGTTGCTGCGAATGGGGCGGGCGTAGCCACGGGCCAGGTTGATTTGACCGGCATCGGAGAGGATGTATTCCCGCGCCAACTTGGCGGCGTTGGGGTTCTTGGCCCACTTGTTGATGATGGTGGTGTAGCCGGCGATGACGGAGCCGTCGCTCGGGATCACCACATCAAACTTCTTGGGGTCGATCTGGTCGCGGTAGTTGAGGGCGTTGAAGTCCCACAGCACCCCCACTTCCACTTCGCCTTTCTCGATGTTGGCGATGGTCGGGTCGTTCAGCGACAGACGGCCCTGCTTGGCCAGCTTGCCGAACAGATCCAGGGCGGGTTTCAGATTCTTCTCGCTGCCGCCGGTGGCATAGGCCGCCGCCAGCACGCCGTTGTTGGCCTGGGAGGCGACGCCTACGTCACCCAGGGTCACCTTGTAGTCGCCACCCAGCAGGGATTGCCAGCTGGTGGGGGCGGCCTTGACCAGATCCTTGTTGATCAGGAAGGCGATGGTGCCGGTATAGGCCAGCATCCAGTGGCCATCCGCATCCTTGGCCCAGTTGGGAATGTCGGCCCAGGTGGAGGGCTTGTAGGGCTGGGTGACCCCCTGCTTGACCGCCACCGGGCCGAAGGCGCCGCCCACGTCGCCGATGTCGGCGGTGGCGTTGGTCTTCTCGGCGGCGAACTTGGCGATCTCCTGGGCGGAGCTCATGTCGGTATCCTGATGCTTGATGCCGTAGATGCTGCCGAGCTGCTGCCAGGTATCCTTCCAGTTGGCCCAGCTGTCCGGCATGCCGACGCTCTGGAGCTGGCCCTCACCGCGGGCGGCTTTTTCGAGATCCGCGATGTTCTCGGCGGCAAACAGCGGTTGACTGATGGCCACCAGGGCCAGTGCACTTGCGATCACGCTTTTCATCATCCCATCCCTCTGGACTAGGTCAGTTAAGGTTCGAGAGGGATGCTAGAGGGGAAATATGACGGTGGCGGGGCGCTTTGATGGCAGTTTCGTGACAATCGCCCTGTCATGGCGCTGTCATCAGGGGCGGTTACAACTCGGGGTCGACAACCTCTGGTCTACTCCAGTGGTGTGCAAACCCGAATGACCGACAGGGATGTGACAGTGACAGAGCGATTGAGTGAACAGGGGATGACTGATGGCCGCATACCCTCCAAGTGCGAACAGATTTGCCGGACCCTACGCCGCTATATCGGCAGCGGACACCTGGCGGCGGGGCAGCAGCTGCCCGCCGAACGGGCCCTGAGCGAGCGATTCGCCACCACCCGCATCACCATCAAGGAGGCGCTCTCCAGCCTCGAGGCGGACGGCCTCATCTACCGGGCCGAGCGGCGCGGCTGGTTCGTGGCGCCGCCTCGCCTCACCTACGATCCCGCCATCCACACCCACTTTCACCAGTGGATTGGCGAGCAGCAGCGCACCGCCGAGACCCGGGTGCTGGCCCATGGCAACCAGCTTGCCAGCAGCGAGTTGTGCCGCTGGATGGGTCTGGAACCCTTTACGCCGCTCTACGAGATCCGCCGCCAGCGGCTGATCGACGGTCGCCCCGTGCTCCACGTCAGCCATCACCTGCTGGCGAGCCGCTTCCCCGGCATCGCCAGCGCTCCCCTGGCCAGCTCCCTCACCGAGCTCTACCGGCAGCGCTATGACATAGGCCAGGGCTGGGCGAGCCTCGAGATCACCCCGTCGGCGGCCCGGGGAGAGATAGCCCGCGCCCTCAACCTGGCCCAGGGGAGTGCCGTGCTGCGGTTGGTGCGGGTCAATCATGACGAGGAAGGGAAGCTGGTGGATTGCGACATCGAGCACTGGCGACCGGACGCCATCCGCATCTGCCTGGATACCCGGGCACTGCAACCGCTCGCCACCGGTGCGCGGCAGGTGCAACTGGCAGAGTAGCGGCGTTCTGGCGCGCTGACATGGCGGATCCCGCAGGATCCACCGGGATCAGTTGTCGATGTTGGGGATCAGATCGTCGAAGCTCTGGTAGCCGCAGTCGGCCAGTTGCAGCGACATGGTGTAGGTCTTGCTGCCCTCCCGCTGGCCGATGGCGGGGCGGTTGAGCTTGAGCTCCTGATGCCAGTACTCCTTCATGCGATCGATCAGCGCCATGGCCTCGCTCTCCCCCAGATGGAGCTGGCACAGCGCCATGTAGTTGTTGGGCCTGTGCATGTTCTCCACCAGATAGTCCCCCAGCACCGACATGGCCTGGCGCGCCTGCTGGCGGGCGAAACGGCTGTGCTGCTCGAAGCTGATGCGCTCGCTGATGAGGAAGTGGTAGCTGTTGTCGATGCCAAGCTGCAGGATGCCGAGTTTCTCCAGCTTGCGCAGATAGAGGTAGCAGGAGGCATCGGTCAGGCCGTACTCCCGCTTGAGATCGATAAGGGTCTTGTCGCGCCAGAAGATGTTGGCGAGAAAGGCATAGAGCCCCGGCTCCTTGTGAAACGCCTCATCCTGCTCCTGGGTAAAGACGGCCCGGCGGCTCTGGGCATCCTGGGTCCGGTCCAGCAGCTCTTCGAAGGAGAGTCCCACCAGATGGCAGATCTCCAGCAGGGTGTCGAACGGCAGGGAGGGCTTGTTCATCATGCGCTTCACGGTGGCGATGGAAACTCCCATGGCTTCTGCCAGGGTCTGATAGCGGATCCCCTTGTCGGTCAGGGTTTTCTTCAGGGTGTCGAGGATGTGATTGGCCAGTGTCTGGCTGTAGGTCATGCAACTATTCCTTTATCTGCATTTTTAGTCGTGTCAGAAATTGAGTGGTTTGTCTGTATCGGGCTCAAATTTTGACACCTAGAAAAACCAGAGGAGGGTAACCCGGTGATAATGGCGGAAATGGCCTGACCAGTTGTGGTGCAAGGTGGCAGAAAGTGACACTCGGTGGTGCATATCCTTCAACCTTTCAACATTTTGCTGGTGATGCATATTACATCGCACATAATTCAACACGAATCGGATTCAATACCTTCCTGGTTGAGAAAACGATTGTTTGCTTCCAATTTAAGGGTTTTTTTAACCGCAAGGTTTTATTCTTTCCTGGCATTGAGCGGAACTCGCAAGAGGTCCGCTTTTTTTCTTTTCTCCGAATCTGAGCCCGTCGTCAAGAATGGGGCGCAGTTTTGGTACTTCCTGCGCCACCGACCCCGGAAGGCAGTCCTTTATTCCCCCTGACCGGCAAACAGCTTGGGGATCTCCCGCACCAGCCAGCTCTTGGCCTTGCCCATGGTGTCTCTCCGCCAGGCCAGCACGACCTGGATCTGGTGGCGATATTCGGGACTGATCACCTTGAGTCTGCCCGCCTTGATGTCCTCTTCAATCCAGCGTTGCGGCATGGTGCCGATGCCGAGCCCCGCCAGCAGGGCGTCCCGCTTCTCCCCCATGGTGCTGACGGTCAGGCGCGGCTGCTTGTCGAGCAGGCGGTAGGTGAGCACCGGCTTGCGCAGTGCCGTGTCGGCCACCGCGATGGCGCGATAGCGGCGCAGGGTCTCGTCCGCCAGGGGCTCGGGTTCCTGATGCAGGGGGTGATCGGGGTGGGCGACGTAGAGCATCACCTCCTCCCTGAGCACCTGGTGCTTGATGCCGGTCATGGCGATATCGGCATTGAGGGAGGAGATGAGCAGGTCGGCGCGGCCATCTTCCAGGCACTCCCAACTGCCCGCCAGCACCTCGGCGCGAAACCTCAGCCGGGTATCGGTCTGTTCGGCCAGCCGATCCACCAGGGGGTAGAGAGCCTGTACCGGCATCAAGGCATCGACGGCGATGGTGATGTCGGTCTCCCAGCCACGGGAGAGGGCCCGGGTCTCCCCCACCAGGTGCTCGGCCGCCTCCAGCAGCACCCGGCCCCGCTCCAGCAGCATGCGGCCCGCCGGGGTGAACTTGGTCCTGTGGCCGCTGCGGTCGAACAGCATGGCGTCCAGCTCGTCTTCCAGCTTTTGTACCGTGTAGCTCAGCGCCGAAGGCACCTTGCCCAGCTCGTCGGCCGCCGCCGCGAAGCTGCCACGACGGTCGATGGCGTCCAGCACCCGGATCGCCTCCAGGGTCAGCGCCCGCTCCTTGTTCGATTCCTTGGCCATATCCAACCTTCAATTTTTTTGAATGTGTTTACCAGATTATCTCGCTAACAACTTAGGGGAAGTCACTTTAATATTCAATCAACGCTTAGGCAGGAACGCCTGGCAGCCAAATAAAAGGTAGTTCCGGGCTGAGACATCCCCAACACGATGTCTGATGTCAGCAAAAGAACAACATAGTATTTGAATGATCTCTTGCATGGATGCATTGATTCGGGCCCAAGGGGCCTTGGCAATGACATAAAACCCAAGAGAGTGAATGAACATGAAAAACGTAATCAAGATGCTGGCCGTTGCAGGCCTGATGACCGCAGGTGCCGCCCAGGCTTCCGTTCCCGCTGACTTCAATGCCGCCCCGGGCGTGCTGTTCGTCAACTGGAGCGCCACCGCCGCGATGGACGGCAAGGCCAACCCCATGCTGGAGGTGCGCGACGAGTCCGGTGATCTGCTGGCTTCCGTCCACGCCAACCTGATGGGCACCCAGCAGGTCGCCATCCCGAGCCGCACCCAGGGCAAGCTGACGGTGAGCCTGGGCAACGAAAGCAGCAGCTACCGCATCCCCTTCGGTCTGGGTGACGGTCGCCAGCGTTAATGAACCAACTTGGTCAGTGAGGAGCACACCATGATGAAATTGAGAGCCGCAGAAGCACGGGGCAAGGCCAACTTTGGCTGGCTGGATGCCCGTCACAGCTTCTCCTTCGGTCACTACTATGACCCGGAATGGATGGGACACTCTGCTCTGCGGGTCATCAATCAGGATCGGGTGGCGCCGGGTGGCGGTTTCGCGACCCACCCTCACGCCAACATGGAGATCCTCACCTGCGTGCTGCAAGGCACCATAGAGCACAAGGACAGCCTCGGCCACGCCGAGCAGATCCCGGCGGGGGATTTCCAGCTGATGAGCGCAGGGTCCGGCATCCGGCACAGCGAGTACAACCCCTCGCAGACCGAGCCGCTCTCCCTGCTGCAAATCTGGATCGAGCCGAATGAACACGGCACGACCCCGGGTTATCAGCAGAAGAAGATTGAAAACAAGCCCGGGATGACGCTGGTGGCGTCACCGGACGGCGAGGCGGGATCCTTCAGGATCCGCCAGCAGGCCAGAGTGTGGCGTCTGCAGCTCGCAGAAGGGGAGACCCTCGAGTGGGCATTGCAAGGGCGTCATGGTTACCTGCACATGATTTCAGGGGAGCTGACCGGCAACGGTCTGGCTGCCCGACCCGGCGACGGGCTGCTCAGCCGCGACGAGTCGAGCTGGGTGCTCACCGCCTCCAGGGGGAGTGAAGCCCTGCTGTTTGACCTGCCTTGATAGAAAAATCTTGGCGAAATGAATGAGTTAACAATTAGCTTTTACACTGTAAATACCATGATGGTAAGCAAAGGAATATGACGATGGACAAGATGAAAGATGTGGCACTGCTGGTGGGTCGTGTACTGCTGGCGCTGATGTTCGTGATGGCTGGCTGGGGCAAGATCGGCGGTTACGCCGGTACCCAGGGTTACATGGAAGCCATGGGCGTGCCCGGGTTCATGCTGCCCCTGGTGATCCTGCTGGAGCTGGGTGGCGGTCTTGCCATCATGCTGGGCCTGTTTACCCGCAGCCTCTCTGTGCTGCTGGCCGGTTTCACCCTGATGGCCGCCTTCATCTTCCACTATCAGCCTGCCGAGCAGATGCAGATGCTGATGTTCATGAAGAACGTCTCCGTGGCCGGTGGTTTCCTGGCCCTGGCGGCGGCCGGTGCAGGGGCTTTCAGCCTGGATGCCCGCCTCGGCAAGCACTGGTAATACCCTGACGTTTCAAGTTTTCCAACGCCTTTTGGCCGGTGCCCTGCACCGGCTTTTTTGTGCCCGCTTCCCGGGGATGCCATCTGTGTGACGGCGCGCAGTCCGGACGCCACAAGTGCCTTTTGCATCTTATCCCCCGATCCCCGACAATCCCGATTCGCGTGCCGTGACGGGAATGCCAGAGAGTGTCCCCCCCGCGCACCCCCTCTTCATGAAATTGGCGGGAGTCGTCCATGTTTACCCTCTACCACTCCAATCAGCTGGATCTGCTCAAGGAGCTGCTGGTGAGCCGCATCCGGCAGGCTCCGCTCTCCCACCCCTTCGATCGGGAGCAGATCCTGGTGCAGAGTCCCGGCATGGCCCAGTGGCTCAAGCTGGAGCTGGCCAAGGCGTTCGGCATCGCCGCCAACATCGACTTTCCCCTGCCCGCGAGTTTCATCTGGGAGATGTTCACCCGGGTGCTGGCGGACGTGCCGCGCCAGAGCCCCTACAACAAGGGAGCCATGAGCTGGCACCTGATGACCATTCTGCCCACCCTGCTCGGCAGACCCGCCTTTGCGCCCCTCGCGGCCTATCTGGGGGGCAGTGACGGGGAGGCGCCGGAGCAGGTGCGGCTCTGGCAGCTCTGCCAGAAGGTGGCGGATCTGTTCGACCAGTATCTGGTCTACCGGCCGGACTGGATCGCCCGCTGGGAAGAGGGGGAAGGATTGAGCCAGGAGCTGGCCGGAGTGAGCGGTCAGGATTGGCAGCCCGAGCTCTGGCGCGAGCTGGTGGCCCGCACCCTGGCCCTCAGCCCCAGCGGCTACCACCGCGCCAACCTCTACGAGGCCTTCATCCACGAGCTGGAGCGCACCCGGGATCTGCCGGGCAGGCTGCCGCAACGGGTCTTCGTGTTCGGCATCTCGGCCCTGCCGCCCCGCTATGTGGAGGCCCTGCTGGCCCTCGGCAGCCGCCCCGAGGTGGAGGTACACCTGTTTGTGACCAACCCCTGCCGCTACTACTGGGGGGACTTGCTCGATCGCAAGACCCTGGCGCGCCTCGAAAACAAGCTCAAGCCCGGCACGGATCTCGAGACCCTGCAGGGCCCCGCCAACCCCTTGCTCGCCTCCATGGGCAAGCTGGGGCGCGACTACCTGCACCAGCTGATGGAGCTGGAGGTGCCGCAGATCGAGGCCTTCGTCGACATCGAGGATCGCGACGATGAGGGCAAGGTCACCTTGCTGCGGGCGATCCAGAAAGACGTGCTGGAGCTGGCGGAACGGGGGGCCGGCGAGTTCAGTCTCGATGCCAGCCACCACAAGAGCCCTGTCAGCCTGGATGACGGCACTTTGCAGATCCACGCCTGCCACGGCCCCATGCGGGAGCTCGAGGTGCTGCATGACCGGCTGCTGGCCCTGTTCGAGCAGGATCCCACCCTCACCCCCAAAGACGTGGTGGTGATGATGCCGGACGTCAACAGCTACGGCCCTTACATCCAGGCCGTCTTTGGCAAGGAGGGCGGCAAGGGGCGGGGCGGGGCCCGCGGCCAGATCCCCTTTGCGATCTCCGATCGGGCGGCGAGCCAGGAGAGCCCGCTGCTGCAAAGTTTCCTCGCCCTGCTCAGGCTGCCGAACGCCCGCTTCGGGGCGGGGGAGCTGCTCGCCATCCTGGAGGTGCCCGCCGTGCTGCGCCGCTTCGAGCTGGACGACGACGAGTTCAACGTGCTGCGGCGCTGGGTGCAGGAGACCGGCATCCGCTGGGGGCTGGATGACGACTATCCCGAGCGCTTCGCGCTGCCGCGTCTGTCCGGCAACAGTTGGCTGTTCGGCCTGCGGCGCATGCTGCTGGGCTTTGCCATGGGGGACGGGGAGCCGGTAGCGGGGATCCTGCCCTATGCGGACATCGAGGGGCAGCAGGGGCTGATCCTCGGCAAGCTCGCCTGGTTCGTCGACTCCCTGGCGGAGTTTCTGCCCCGGCTGCAACAGGCGCAGCCGCTGGCCGAATGGCACGCCTGCCTGCTGGCGCTGCTGGAGCGCTTCTATCTCGCCGACGAGGATGAAGAGCGCCAGCTCCAGCTCATCCGCAGCCAGCTCACCGACTGGCAGGCCCAGCTCGGCGAGGCCCGCTTCGAGCAGGCCATCAGTGCCGACCTGTTGCAGGACTACCTCGGCAGCGTGCTGGGGGAGTCCCGCTCCAGCCAGCGCTTCCTCGCCGGTCAGGTCAACTTCTGCACCCTGATGCCGATGCGCTCCATTCCCTTCCGCCAGGTCTGCCTGCTCGGCATGAACGACGGCGTCTACCCGCGCACCCTGCCCCCCATGGGCTTCGATCTGATGGCGGTGGCCTCGCGGCGCGGGGACCGATCCCGCCGGGATGACGACCGCTACCTCTTCCTCGAGGCGCTCCTCAGTGCCCAGCAGGGGCTCTACATCAGCTATCAGGGGTTCAGCGCCCAGGACAACAGCGAGAAGGTGCCCTCCGTGCTGCTGGCGGAGCTCATCGACTACGTGCGCCAGGGCTTCGTGCTGGCGGGGGATGAAGATCTCGACGACGACACCTCGGGCCAGCGGCTGCTCGAACACCTGATCGTGGCGCACCCCCTCACCCCCTACAGCCCGGCCTACTTTTACCCCGAGCCCGGCTCCGGTCTCTTCACCTATGCCGCCGACTGGCTGCCGGCCCTGAGCCCCGAGCGGGGGGCCGCCAACTTCCAGAGCGGCGATCTGCCCCTGCCTGCGGAGTGGGGCAGGGAGCAGGGGCTGGAGCTGGCGGAGCTGCTGCGCTTCTATCGCCAGCCCGCCAGGTACTTCCTCAACCGCCGCCTCAAGGTGTGGTTCGAGCTGGAGGAGGCGACCATCGAAGACAGCGAGCCCTTCGAGCTGGACGGCCTGCAGCACTATCAGCTCAAGGCGCTGCTGCTGGATGCCCATCTGACCGAAGGGGAGAGCGAGGCCCGTCGTTACCGGCTGCAACTCTCCGGCCTGTTGCCGCAAGGGTGGTTCGGCAGCCTGCTGCTGGAGGAGATCGACGGCGAGATGGGCAAGCTGGCGGCGCGGCTGCGCCCCTGGACGGGGGACAAACAGGCGGTGGAGATCGACATCGCCCTGGCCCAGAGGCAGCTCCAGGGCTGGATAGACACCCAGAAGGGACGAGCGCTGGTGGTCAAACCCGGCAGCTTCAACGGCAAGGATCTGCTGCTGGCCTGGATCCAGCACCTTTGCCTCTCATTGAGCAGCGCCCCCGGCGACACCCTGCTGTTCGATGCCAAACAGAGTCTGCGGCTGCCGAGGCTTGCGGCGGACGAGGCGCGGCCCAGGTTGGCGGCCCTGGTGGCCCTCTGGACCCAGGGGATGAAGCGGCCGCTGCCCTTCTTCCCGAGCACCGCCTGGGAGTGGTTCAAGGCGATCGAGAAGGATCCGGCAAAGCCGGAGGAGGCCGACAAGGCGGCGCTTGCCCGCTTCAACGGCGGCTACATGGTGACGGGAGAGGGGCAGGACGTCTATGTCGCCCGCTGCTTCCCGGAACTCGATGACGAGGTGCTGGCCCAGTTGCAGGGGCTGGCCCGTGAACACCTGACCCCGCTCCATCAGGCGCTGGAGGAGTTGCAATAATGGCTAACCCGCTCAATCCCCTGCGTTTCCCCCTCTATGGCGAGCGGCTGATCGAGGCCTCCGCCGGGACCGGCAAGACCTATACCATCGCGGGCCTCTATCTGCGCCTCTTGCTGGGCCACGGCCCGGTTATCGAACAAGCAGGCGAGGAGGGGGGAGACGCCGGTCAGCCCTGTGCCCACGAGCGGCCCCTGTCGGTGACCGAGATCCTGGTGGTGACCTTTACCGAGGCGGCCACCGCCGAACTGAGGGGGCGGATCCGCGCCCGCATCCACGAGGCGCGTCTCGCCTTTATGCGCGGTCACAGCACGGATACCCTGCTGGCCCAACTGCTGGTGGAGGTGGAGGATCACGATCTGGCGGCCCGTCGCCTGCTGGCCGCCGAGCGGCAGATGGACGAGGCGGCGGTCTTCACCATCCACGGCTTCTGCCAGCGGATGCTCAGGCAGAACGCCTTCGAGTCGGGCGCCCTCTTTGAAACCGAATTTTTGACCGACGACAGCCGGCTCCGGCTGCAGGCGGTGAGTGACTACTGGCGCGCCGAGTTCTATCCGGTGGATCAGCCCCTGGCCCGGGCGGTGCGAAGGCTCTGGCCGAGCCCCGCCGCCCTGCTGCGGGAGATGGGGAGCTGGCTCGACAACGACGAGCTGGAGATCCGCCCGGTGGCGGGGGACGAGACCCTGGCGGCGCGGCACAGCGTCGCCATGGCCCGCATCGGGGCGGTGAAAGCCGGGTGGCTGGCGCAGACGGACGAGATCCGCCGCCAGACCGAGGGGCAGATCAGCCGTTACACCGGCAAGAACTACGAGGGGTGGCTTGCCAAGATTGGCGACTGGGCGCAGGACGAGGCCAGCGGCTACGTCCTCCCCAAGGAGCTGGAGCGCTTCGGCCAGCAGGCGCTGGAGGAGAACCTCAAGAAGGGGGGAACGGTGCCCACCCTGCCGCTCTTTGGCGAGATAGACGCCCTGCTGGCGAGCCGACCCGGCATCCGGGATCTCGTCTTGCAGCGGGCGGCCAGGGTGGTGCGCAGCCGAATGCAGGAGAGCAAGCGCCAGGCCCATCAGCTCTCCTTCGACGATCTGCTGCGGGATCTCGACGGGGCGCTCGGCTCGGGCCTGGGGGAGCGGCTGTGCGAGCGCATCCGCGCCACCTACCGGGTCGCCATGATCGATGAATTCCAGGATACCGACCCCCAGCAGTACCGCATCTTCCATCGCCTTTACGGCGGTCACCAGGACACGGCGCTCCTGATGATCGGCGACCCCAAGCAGGCCATCTACGGCTTTCGTGGCGCCGACATCTTTACCTACATCCAGGCGCGGCGAAATGTGAGCGCCCACTACACCCTGGGGCGCAACTGGCGCTCAAGCCGCGCCCTGGTGGCGGCGGTCAACGGCCTGTTCGAGCGGGCGAAGGATCCCTTCATCTACGAGGCGGACATCCCCTTCCTGCCGGTGGAGGCGCAGGGCAAGAGCCGGGCACTGCTGATCGAGGGGCAGACCGCCCCCGTGCTGCACTGCTGGCAGCTCACCGGTCAGCCCACCTTCAACAAGGGGGAGTACCAGAGCAGGATGGCCCGCGCCACGGCGGCGGAGATCCATCGCCTGCTCACGCTGGCCCGGGAGGGCAAGGCGATGCTCGGCAGCGAGCCGGTCAGGGCCGGGGATATCGCCGTGCTGGTGCGCACCGGCGCCGAGGGCAAGCTGGTGCAGCAGGAGCTGGCGCGCCTTGCCATCGCCTCCGTCTATCTGTCGAACCGCGAGAGCGTGCTGGCCCAGGTGGAGGCGCGGGAGATCCTGCTGATCCTGCACGCCTGCCAGAACCCGAGCGATGAGCGAAGCCTGCGGGCGGCGCTCGCCACCGGCCTGTTCGATCTCGATGCCAGGGCCCTGGACGCGCTGGCCTCGGACGAACGGGCCTGGGAGAGCGCGGTGCAGGAGTTCATGGGATACCGCGCGGTCTGGCATCGCCACGGGGTGCTGGCCATGCTGCGGGCCCTGATGCACGGGCGCAACCTCGCCGCCTCCCTGCTGGCGAGCCCCTACGGGGAGCGGCGGCTGACCAACTTCCTCCATCTCGGCGAGCTGCTGCAACAGGCGAGCGGCGAGCTGGACGGGGAGTACGCCCTGCTGCGCTGGCTCGGGGAGGCGGTGAGCCAGCCCAACGGCCAGGACGGGGAGCAGATACTTCGCCTGGAGTCCGAGCGCAAGCTGGTGCAGATCGTCACCATCCACAAATCCAAGGGGCTGGAGTACCCGCTGGTCTTCCTGCCGTTCATTTGCAGCCACCGCGCCGCCGACACCCCCCTGTTCCACGAAACGGGGGAGGCGGGCAATCGCACCGTGCTCGATCTCACCGGTGCCGAAGAGTCCCTGGCCGAGGCCGACAAGGAACGCCTCGCCGAAGACTTGCGCCTGCTCTACGTGGCCCTGACCCGGGGGGTCTATGCCACCTGGCTCGGGCTGGCGCCGGTGCGCTCCGGGGCGGGCAAGTCGGAGAAGACCGACCTGCACCGCACCGCCATCGGCTACCTGCTGCAAAAGGGGGAGGAGGGGGACGCCGGGACACTGGCGACCGCCCTCACCGACCTGGCCCAGGCCCTGCCGGGAGTGGCCGTCGGTGAGCCCTCGCTCACCCGCCCGGCCCCGCTGCCCGCCGAAGCGGAGAAACCGGGTGAGCCCACCGTGCGCGCGTTCCAGGGGCAGCTTGAGCGGGACTGGTGGATCAGCTCCTACTCCGGGCTCGCGGCCCAGGGCAACGGCCACGGCAAGGGGGTGCTGGCCAACCCCGGCTTCGACGACGAGGTGGCCACCGAAGCTGCCGTCACCGTGCAGGAAGAGGAGGCGCCCGCCCCTTCCATCTTCACCTTCCCCAAGGGGGCGCGTCCCGGCACCCTGCTCCACAGCCTGTTCGAGACCATCGACTTCGAGCACGCGAAGGGCGAGTCGCTGGCACAGCACATCGCCGCCCTGCTGACCCAGGAGGGGTTCGACGAAGGCTGGGCCCCCGTGCTGCAACAGCAGGTGGAGGCGGTGCTGGATACCCCCCTTGAGACCGGCCTTGGGGATCCGGTGCGGCTGCGGGATCTGGCACCCGAGCGCAAACAGGTGGAGCTGGAGTTTTTTCTGCCCATGGGGCGGGTGACGGCACCGGCGCTCACCGCACTCTGCCAGCAGCACGACCCCCTGTCGCGGGGCGGCAAGCCGCTCGGTTTTGCCACCGTGCAGGGGATGCTCAAGGGCTTCATCGACCTGGTGTTCGAGTGGCAGGGGCGCTGGTATCTGCTCGACTACAAATCGAACCACCTTGGCATGAGCCCCGCCGATTACGGCCGCCCGGCCCTGGAGCGGGCCATGCGCGAGCATCGCTACGATCTGCAATACCAGCTCTATTCGCTGGCCCTGCACCGGCTGCTCGCCTTGCGGCTGCCGGGCTACGATTTCGACCGGCATTTTGGCGGGGTCTTCTATCTCTTCCTGCGCGGCATGCCCCAAGGGGGCATTTTCCATGCCCGGCCCAGCCGGGAACTGGTGCTGGGGCTGGACGAGTTGTTTAGTAAAGGTGTGACGTCTGACGATCATCGTTTAGAAAAATCGAACAAGGCAGAGGCATGAGGGGCGAGATGAAGGGCGAAACCATGATAGAGCGGCTGAAAGCCTTGGCGCTGGCGGGGCGCATCCGCCAGCTTGACCTGCAATTCGCCAGGCTGGTGGCCGACCTGGGCGGCAGCCCCGAGCTGGTGCTGGGGGCCGCGCTCGCCTGCCATGAGCTGGGGCGTGGCCATGTCTGCCTGCCGCTGGCGATGCTTGCTCAGGGCGGTGACGGGCAGGGATCCTCGCGCCCCTTCGGGCTGGATCCGGATCAGAGCCGGGATCTGCTGGCGGATCTCGCGGATCCTGCGAGCTGGCCCGCCCTCTTTGCGGCCAGCCCCCTGGTGGGGAGCGAACAGGAGGAGGGAGAGCCCCCCCGCTGGCCCCTGCGGCTCTGGGGGGATCGCCTCTACCTCACCCGCTACCACGACTTTGAGCTGGGGGTGGCCCGCCACCTTAGCGCCTTGAGTGAACGGGCCGAATGGCCGGAGATTGCCCCGGCCCTGTCACGCCTCTTTGCCCGCGACTACGGCCTGGTGTTCGGGGCCCTGCTCAAGGCCCGCCTCGCACCGGATTTCTCCGTCCGCCACTTTGTGGAGAAGTACCTGGATCTGGTCTTCCCCCATGAGGTGGAGTGGCCCGCCGTGGAGACCCTGCTAAAAAGCGCCCAGGCGGCCAGCGAGCTGGAGCGGCTGGATACCCTGGTGCCCGAGGCGCTCTGCTGCAACGGCCAGAAGCTGGCGGCGGCCACGGCGGCGGCGCGCCCCTTCGCGGTCATCTCCGGCGGCCCCGGCACCGGCAAGACCACCACGGTGGCCAAGCTCCTCGCCATCCTGGTGGAGACCGGCCTGCAAGGGGGCAAGGCCCCGGCGATCCGGCTGGTGGCCCCCACCGGCAAGGCGGCGGCGCGTCTGACCGAGAGCATAGGCGCTGCCCTGCAGGCCCTGGATCTGCCCCCCGAGTGGGTGGAGGCCATCCCCACCGAGGCGGGTACCCTGCATCGGCTGCTCGGGGTGATCCCCGGGCGCAGCCAGTTCCGCCATCACAGAGGCAACCCGCTGCACCTCGACCTGCTGGTGGTGGACGAGGCCTCCATGGTGGACCTGCCCATGATGGCGCGCCTGCTGGACGCGCTGCCCCGCCATGCCCGCCTCATCCTGCTCGGCGACAAGGATCAGCTCGCCTCGGTGGAGGCGGGGGCCGTGCTCGGGGATATCTGCAGCTTTATCGAACAGGGCATCAGCCCGGCGCAGGCGGATTGGCTCTCCCGCCAGACCGGCTATCGCCTGCAAGGCACGCCCGCCGGGGCACCGGTACGCGACAGCCTCTGCCTGCTTTCCAAGAGCTGGCGCTTTGACCAGCATTCGGGCATCGGCCAGTTGGCGCGGGCCTGCAACAGCGGCGACGGGGCGGCGGTGGAGGCGGTCTGGGGCGCAGGATTTGGCGACATCCGCCTGCACCCCTGGGCGGGGGAGGCTTACAACGCCCTGATTGCCGAGGGGGTGGCCGGTTATGGCAGCTACCTCAAGGCGGCCCGGGCCGGCGAGGACCCGGCTGCGGTGTTCAAGGCGTTCAACGGCTTCCAGATCCTCTGCGCCCTGCGGGACGGCCCCTTCGGGGTGACGGGGCTGAACGAGCGGCTCGAACTGGCCCTCGCCAAGGCAGGGCTGATCCAGCGTGACGGCGACTGGTATGCGGGCCGCCCGGTGATGGTGGTGCGCAACGACCACGGGGTCGGCCTCTACAACGGCGACATGGGGCTCTGCCTGCCCGATGACATCGGGCGGCTCAAGGTGTGGTTCGAGCAGCCGGACGGCACCCTGCGGGCCCTGCTGCCCAGCCGGTTGCCCCCCCATGAGACGGTCTACGCCATGACCATCCACAAATCCCAGGGGTCGGAGTTTGCCCACACCGTGCTGGTGCTGCCCGACAGCCCCAGCCCGCTCCTGACCCGCGAGCTGGTGTATACCGGCATCACCCGCGCCAAGGCCCGCCTCGATCTCTACGGCGATCGCGCCCTGCTGGCACAAGCCGTGCGGAAAAAGACCGAGCGTTATTCCGGATTGGCGGAGAGGTTGGGGGAGTGAACTATTGGACGGCGGTAAAGGGATTTACCGGTATTTGATTAGGCCTGGCTAATTAAACCTACAAACGTGATGCAATGAAACGCTGGTATAAATATTTATATGGGTACGAAATTATAAAATAATTCTGTAAGGGAATTTATAATGAACATCGGCAAGAGGTTTAAATGTAATATTTGCGGTGAAATTATTGACTGTAGAATTGGCATGTCAAATAGAGATGTTCAGCCATTCCAGTTTGCTTGCCCTAATTGTGAAGAGCGAATTACATTTGTTCTTGGTTCGGGTGCCGGAAGTTTAGAGGGGGCTGAAGAGATTGTTAATTTTGATGGGCCTTTTAAAGGTGAATATCCATTTGTAGATTTACATCTTGATTTCCCCGTAGATTTTGGCGCCTACAAATTAGGTGAGACCACTTTCTTTAAAGTTTTGGAAAGGATTGGGCGTGAGGCTTTGGAGGATTTAAGTCTGCGTCTAAATATACTAAATACACTATATAAAAAAGAAAATGATCTTAGAAGATTGATAACTCAGTATATCAGAAATGATATACAAGGTTTTGAACGTGCTTGCAACGTGATAGATATACCAAACGTAAAATTAAAAACACATAAAAAAGAAGACGTGCTTGCAGCACTGTATTCAGCTACATCGATTATGTCGTCACCATTCACGATATATGAACACAATAAAGAATTAAGCACGGAATTCCCAAGCTTACTCAAGTATCTTAATGAGACAGAATACGACAAGACACGTGATTTCATTAGTGAGTTAATTAATAAGTCATTCTTGAAAAATCTGCATCATGATTGTTTGAAATTATATCCAAAGATGATTTCTTTAGATTTGCCGTTACGACCTGCGCTATATTATGATTATGTGGACAGTTATAATATTGGATTGACGCCAGCAAGAGTGTCGAGTGCAGACTTTGATAGTTGTAATAACTTATACAAGGATTTGGCTGAAGTATTTTCACGTCAACTTACATTAGTTGCTGGAATAAATAATATAATAAAACGTGGCGATCACAACATGTTTAGTGATGAAGTTAGGCTAAACAAGAAAAAAGAAATTATTCGAGGTTATTCATCTTTGGATAGGTTTGCTGACGTTGACTTTGGTAACAAGTTGGCTGCTTTAGATGATTCATTTTATAGGGTTGCTGCTGAGGCAGTTGACAGTCGATTAAGAAATGGCATTGCGCATTACAAGTATGAATATACTGAGTCGACACAGCTTATAAAAATATATCCTACTAAAGAAGGTTTAGAGAGAAAGAATTTTGATGAAATATATTTTTTGGAGTTTATGCGTAAAATTTTAATGTTGTTTAGGGAAGTACATAATATAAATCATATGATAAAAGCCATTCATTATTATTGTATATTTATTTTCAAGATTGAGGTTTGATTATATCTCGTATGTTGGGCTGCGCAGGTTCAGTACCAGCCTACCGATTTTGTAGGTTGTGGCTGAGCGTAGCGAAGCCCAACGTTTACCGCGAACTCTCTTTTTCCTGCCCCTCATCCCCGACCCTTCTCCCGCAAGGGGAGAAGGGAACAATGCTGTTACCGCTGTCCGATTACGCTTCGCTAATCGAACCTACGTGGCTGCCACCTCGATTATTTGATTCGTCCAGCCAGGGGCGCTTGCTTGCTCCTCCCCCTGCCAAGGGGGAGGCGGGGAGGGGGTTATGGCCCCATCCGTCAATCGGCACGGCATACCCCGACTCTCCCCTTGCAAAGGGGAGGGGGCAAAGCAGAGGGTTCACCGGTTGCGTGGCAGAGTGGTATCACTCGAACTGCTCTCCTGCCTTCAGGGGCGCCGAGCCGCCAAAAAAAACGGAGCCCGAGGTGTCCCCCGGGCCCCGCAAGCAGATGGCGTGCTTAGATGCTGGATTTGACGCTGACGAACTCGGGGTAGGCATCGATGCCGCACTCGTGGACATCCACACCCATCATCTCTTCCTCTTCGCTGACCCGCAGGCCCATGGTGGCCTTGAGCAGGCTCCAGACCACGAGGGAGACGACAAAGACCCAGCCGAAGATGGTGGCAGCACCCAGCAACTGGGCACCGAAGGTGGCGCTCGTGTTGGAGAAGGGCACCACCATCAGGCCGAACAGGCCGCAGACGCCGTGTACCGAGATGGCACCGACCGGATCATCGATCTTCAGGCGATCGAAGGCGACGATGGCGTAGACCACCAGGGCACCGGCCAGGGCGCCGATCAGGCTGGCGAACAGCGGGCTGGGGGAGGCCGGGTCGGCGGTGATGGCGACCAGACCGCCGAGGGCGCCGTTGAGGATCATGGTGAGATCCGCCTTGCCCCAGGTGAGCTTGCTGACCAGCAGGGCGCCGACCACACCGGCGGCCGCGGCGGCGTTGGTGTTGACGAAGACGGTGCCGATGGCGGTGGCGTCAGCGGCGCTGGAGAGCGCCAGTTGGGAGCCACCGTTGAAGCCGAACCAGCCCATCCAGAGGATCAGGGTGCCCAGGGTCGCGAGCGGCAGGTTGGAGCCGGGGATGGGGTAGATCTCCCCTTGCTTGCCATATTTGCCGCGACGGGGGCCGAGCAGCAGCACGGCGGCCAGGGCAGCGGCAGCGCCCGCCATGTGGACGATGCCGGAGCCTGCGAAGTCGGAGAAGCCCGCCTCTTTCAGGAAGCCGCCGCCCCAGCTCCAGTAGCCTTCCACGGGGTAGATGAAGCCGGTCATCACCACGCAGAACAGCAGGAAGGACCAGAGCTTCATCCGCTCTGCCACCGCACCTGAGATGATGGAGGTGGCGGTGGCGACGAACACCACCTGGAAGAAGAAGTCGGAGTGCAGGGAGTGGCCCGCGTCGTCCGCCTGGCTGCCCATCAGGCTGCCAAAGCTCGGCAGCCAGCCGCCGGCGCTGTTGTCCACGTACATGATGTTGTAGCCGACCAGCAGGAACATGATGCAGGCGATGGCATAGAGCAGGATGTTCTTGGTCAGGATCTCGGTGGTGTTCTTGGCGCGGACCAGGCCGGCTTCGAGCATGGCGAACCCGGCGGCCATCCACATGACCAGCACGCCGGAGATCAGCAGGTAGAAGGTGTCGAGTGCATAGCGCAGCTCGCTGACGGATGTGATCAACTCTTCCATGTCGTATTCCTCAGTTCCAGTCGTATCAAAGGGCGTCTGCGTCGGTCTCGCCGGTGCGGATGCGCACGGCGGCCTGCAGGTCATAAACGAAGATCTTGCCGTCACCTATCTTGCCGGTGTGGGCGGCCTTGCTGATGGCTTCGATGATCTGCTCGACGTTGTCGGCCAGGGTGGCGATCTCCAGCTTTACCTTGGGCAGGAAATCCACCTGGTATTCGGCACCCCGGTACAGCTCGGTGTGCCCCTTCTGGCGGCCAAACCCCTTGACCTCGGAAACCGTGAGCCCCTCGACGCCGAGGTTGGCGATGGCTTCGCGCACGTCGTCGAGTTTGAACGGCTTGATGATGGCGGTGATTAATTTCATGCAATATCCCCAATCCTTGTGGTTCACCCAGATAAAGGCAAATATTGCGCCAGAAAAGTATTTTTCTTTTTATTCATACACTTGCTTATTAATCGCAGCCCTGGTCAGCGAGGCTTGCCCAATATGGGCAGGGCTGCGCCAAAGGTGTGCACCGCCGTGGTGCAATCTGGCCGGCAGAAGAACGGAAGGGAGCGTGACGGCGCGCAAGACTCGAAAGTGTGCAGGCTGCTACTGTTGTTCAACAAGAGGGCAACCTGGCCGATAACCCGTCATGACGGGGTGTCGAGGCCAGTCGCCCCTTGAAGGCTCGACCGGCAGGCCCGGTTTTCCCGCCAGGTCAACAAGCGGATCCGTGGCGCCGAGTAGCAGAACAAGGAAGGTTTTCATGCTGCATGACAATGAGATGACAAGGCTACCGGCCCTCGACGAGGCCGTGATGAGCGGCATGCTGGAGGTCGTGAGCGACGGTCTCTGGGACTGGAATGCCAACACCGGCTATGTCCATCGCTATCCCGGCTGGTATCAGATGCTGGGGTATGAGCCACACTCCCTCGACAACACCGTCTTCACCTGGGAGAACCTGATCCACCCGGACGATCTGGCGCAGGTCATGGAGAGCTTCGATGCCTGCCTGAGTGGGCGGGCGGCGGACTACCGGGCCGAATACCGCTGCCGTTGCCGTAACGGTGACTACCTCTGGGTGGCGGATTGTGGCCGCATCGTCGCACGCAACCCGGACGGCAGTGTCGCCAGGATGGTGGGGGCACACCGCAACATCCACGCCCAGCGGGAACTCTACGCCAGGCTGGAGCTGCAAAACCGCACCCTGGAGCAGCAGGTGGCGCAGCGTACCGCCGAACTGGAGCGGCTCAACCAGGCATTGCAGTTCCAGGTGGAGGAGAACCGCCGCCTGGCGGAGACGGACTCCCTGACCGGCGCGGCCAGCCGCTATCGGCTGGAGCAGGCGGTGCGGCTGGAGCATGAGCGCGCCAAGCGCTTCAAGGAGCCCTTTGCCGTGATCGCCATGGACGTGGACGACTTCAAGCAGATCAACGATCGCCATGGCCACGGGGTGGGGGACCAGACCCTGATCGATATCGTGCAGCTGACCCGGGGCTGCATCCGCGAGATCGATCTGCTGGCCCGCTGGGGGGGTGACGAGTTCATGCTGGTGCTTCCCAATACCCGGTTGCCTGACGCCCGGGTGGTGGCCGAGAAGCTGAGGCAGCGCCTGAGTCATGCCAGGGTCAAGGGGATCGAGCCCGTGACCTTGAGTTTCGGGTTGGTGGAGTCCGACCCCGACGAGCAGGTGTCCCACCTGATGGCGCGGGTCGACAGGGCGCTCTACCGGGCCAAGCTGGCGGGCAAGGACCAGCTCAGCGGCTGACAAGGGCACTGGTCGGAGCCGCTACGGGGCTTTTCCCCCCCGAATACGGCTTGACCAAGGGATTTTCTTGACTCCAATTCATCCCGCTGGTTTCATGCGCGCTCTTTTCATTCTTGCGAGATGTATCTTCATGAAAAAGTCCTTGCTGATTGCCCTGACCGCCCTGCCTCTGGTTGCCCACGCCGGCCTGATGGATTCCCTGACCGACACCGTGACCAGCAGCGTCACCAGCACCGCCAAAGAGATGGCTGGCAACGCCATGGACACCGCTTCCAACGAAGCGATCAAGAAGGCCCTGGACATCAAGGAAGGCGGCTCCAACAAGCAGGCCATCAAGGACAAGCTGGGCGCCCCGGCCAGCACCAAGACCGACGCCGGTCTGGAAGTGTGGACCTATGACCTGGACGCTCTGAACAAGGCCTCCCCGCTGCTGGCCGAGACCACCAAGTCCCTGCTGAAAGACTCCGAAGTGGCCCAGAAGAACGTGGTCATCAAGTTCGAAGGCGAGACCGTGAAGACCCTGAACCTGGCCAACAAGGCCTGAGTCCTGGCAAAGTGAATGAAAAAGGGGCCCGCGGGCCCCTTTTTGCTGCCTGGTGTTCAGGCTCACACCTTGAAGCGGTGCACCAGGGCCAGCAACTGGCGGTTGGACCCCAGCAGGGTGGCGGCGCTCTGCTCTGTGTTGCCGCCGTTCTCCACCAGGAGGTTCAGCATGTCGCGAATGCTCACCATGTTGCGGTTGATCTCCTCGGTTACCCGGCTCTGCTCCTCGGCAGCGGTGGCGATCTGGCTGCTGAGATCGTGGATCTGCACCACGGCGTCGGCCATGGTGTCGAGGCCGCCGGTGACCTGCCCCGTGGTGTCGGCCGCCGCCTGGCAACTGCGCTTGGTCTGCTCCATGGCGACCACTGCCTCGGCGACCCCCTGGGTGAGCCGTGACAACATGCTGCCCACTTCGGCGGTGCTGTTCTGGGTGCGTGCCGCGAGGGCACGCACCTCGTCGGCCACCACCGCGAAGCCCCGGCCCTGTTCACCGGCCCGGGCCGCCTCGATGGCGGCGTTGAGCGCCAGCAGGTTGGTCTGGGCGGCGATGCCGCCGATCACTCCGAGCACGCTGCCGATCTGCTGGGCATCTTCCTGCATCTCCAGCACCTTGGCGGCGGCGAGATCCACCTCGTCGATGAGGGCCACCACGCTGGCGGAGGCTGACCCCACCACCTTGCGGGAGCTGGCCGCCTGACCGTTGGCGGCCTCGGTGAAGCTGGCGGAGTCGTTGGCGTGGCGGGCAACGCTGTCGGCGGTGGAGCTGAGTTCGTTGAGGGCGGTGACGACCTGATCGGTTTCGCTGGCGTGTTCTCCCAGGATCCGCCTGGCCTGCCCGGTCTGCTGATCGAGCTGGGCCAGCTCGCGGGTGATGAGGTCGGTGGCGGCGGTCACCTGCACCATCATCTGTTGCAGGAAGGCGATGAAGCGGTTGACCGACAGGGCGATGTTGTCCAGCTCGTCATGCCCTTTGACCTGGATGCGGGCGGTCAGATCGGCGTCGCCGGCGCTGAGGGCGTCGATGTTGAGCTTGAGGGTCTGCAGGCGGCTGCCAAGCTGGCTGATGGCCAGCACCATGAGCACGAACAGCAGCCCCGCCAGGGGGAGCTGGATGCTCGCCAGGGTGGCGAGCACATCCCGGCTGTCCTGGGTCAGGGTGCGGGTCGGCAGGGCGGCGGCCAGCAGCCAGGGGGTCCCTTCGATGGCCTCCATCAGCAGGGTCTGTTCCTCACCCTGATCCTGGAAGGTGGTGCGCAGCTGCCCCTTGCTCGCATCCTGGCCCAGCAGGCCGCTGATGGCGAGGGCGAAGGGATAGTCGGTATGGGCGGAGAGGTTGCCGAGCACCACATCCCCGGTCAGACGGGCGTTGCGGCTCAGGATCTTGCCGTCAGCCTCGATGATCATCACCTGACCGCCGATCTCCTGCTCTTTCTTGGCCACCAGGTCGTTGAAGAAGCCCAGGGTGACGTCTATGGTCGACACCCCGTAGAGGGCGCCATCCTGGTAGATCCCCATGGCGCAGTTGGTTCTCGGCTGCTGGCTCGCGCCATCCTTGTAGGCGGCGGCCCAGGCACAGACGCCACGGGGCGCCTGCTGACCGGCCTTGTGCCAGGGCTGATCGAAATAGTTGGGCGCCTCTGCCGAGTTCCAGTAGGTGTTGGGAATGAGGGCGTTGGACGCATCCCTGTGGAAGAAGGTGCTGAACTTGGCGCGCCCCGCCTCCCGCTTGTCCGGCAGGGGCCAGATGCCGCCACCGAAGACCATGCCGTTGCCGTACTGGTCGATGAGGGCCGGGAGCTGGGCATCTATCTGCTCGCTCGGCAGTTGTGCCACCAGTTGGGTAATGCTGCGCGACTGGGTCTGCACCCCGTTGAGCTGGTCACGGATGTCGGTCGCTATCTCGCCGACTCGCAGCGCCACGTTCTCCTCCCCCGCTTTTTGCAGGGCGGGGGTGATCCAGATCTGGATGCCGATCACCGTCAGGGCGCACACCAGCGCCATGAAGCCCAGAAAAACGGCGGTATAGCGCCCCTTGATTGTGCCCAGATTCCATCCCATAACGACTCCTGTCCACTGTGCCCGGGATCGTGCCCGCGTCTGTTGTGTGAGGGACCATTATGATTTATTTCGAAAGTGAAACGTTTGTTATCGCTCACATAACATGATGCGGCCAGGCAGGAAAAGGTGAAAAACTGGGGGGTGGAGACAAAAAAAGGGTGGCTTGCGCCACCCTGTCGTTTTTGCCGGTGTCGGGGCAGGGCCCCGCCGGATCACGGGTCTGCTTCGGCAAACCGCTTCATTACGTCGACTTACTGGTTTGCTTCTGCGAACTGCTTGATCATCTCGACTTACTGATTCGCTTCGGCAAACCGCTTCATTACTTCGATTTACTGGTTTGCTTCTGCGAACTGCTTGATCATCTCGACTTACTGGTCTGCTTCGGCAAACGGCTTCATTACTTCGATTTACTGGTTTGCTTCTGCGAACTGCTTCATCACCTCGGCGTGCTTGATCATACCGTCGGCACGCAGACCAAGGTTCTTCACGAACTCGGCCTTCTTGGCCGGATCTTCAATCTTGTCGTAGCGCTGTTGCAGATGGGCCTGGATCTGTTCCGGGGTCATGTTCTTCATGCGGGCCATCTTGTCGTGGCGGCCGCCATGATGCTTGCTGCCCATCATGCCGGTACCGTCCATGGGGCAACCGGTCGCCGTGGCCTGGGTCGGTTGCGCGGTGGAGACCGCCTCGCTGGCGGCATAGGCGCCCAGCGGCAGGCCAAGGATCAGGGTGGCGGTCAGCAGGGTCTTGGTCAGCTTTTTCATGGGTAACTCCTGTCGGATGTGTACGGGTAGAGGCTCTTTCGCCTTGGTATCCAGTAAACACCGTGGAAGTGTCTGAAATTTGCCAGTAGAGGCCTATTTTGTAGCAGAGTGTGGCACAGGGGCGTGCTGGCACACTTTGACACAACCCGCCCGGTTGATTTTCGTATAATCGCCCCAGCCCGATAACGGAGAGATGATGATGAACCAAGGCAGCCCTCATATTCTGGTGGTCGATGACCACAGCGAGATCCGCGATCTGCTCAAGCGCTTTCTGGAGCAGCATGGCATGCGCGTCAGTTGCGCCCGCGATGGCAAGGAGATGAAGCGGCTGCTGGATGAGCGGGAGTTCGACCTGCTGGTGCTGGATCTGATGATGCCAGGGGAGGATGGCCTCACCCTGTGCCGCGAGCTCAGGGTCAAATCCCGCCTGCCGATCATCATGCTTACCGCCATGGGGGAGGAGACGGACCGCATCATCGGCCTGGAGATGGGGGCGGACGACTACCTCTCCAAGCCGTTCAACCCGCGGGAGCTGCTGGCCCGCATCAAGGCGGTGATGCGCCGCACCCAGGTGGAGAGCCTGCCCTTGCCGGAGACCCTGACCCGGGATCTGCGCTTCGATCGCTGGCTGCTCGACGTCAATCGCCGGGAGCTGGTGGACGAGGAGGGGGTGGGGATGAGCCTCTCCACCGCCGAGTTCGATCTGCTCAAGGTGTTTCTGGAGCGGCCCCAGCGGGTGCTGAGCCGGGATCAGTTGCTGGATCTGGCCCGTGGCCGGGAGGCGGTGGCCTTCGATCGCGCCATCGATACCCTGGTGAGCCGACTGCGGCGCAAGCTGGAGCGGGATCCCAAGAATCCCGAGCTCATCAAGACCATCTGGGGTGGCGGTTACCTGTTCGCCGCCGACGTGACCCAGGAGTGAGGCCGACATGATCAAGCGCGTCTTCGCCAGGCTGCTGCCCAAGGGGTTGACCGGCCAGATAGTGCTGGTGGCCCTGGCGGGGCTGGTGCTGATCCAGCTGCTCAGTATCCAGATCTACCGTTCGGACAGGGAGGAGGCCCTCGGTTACGTCAACAGCCGCAACGCCATGCAACGCATCATCTCCGTGGTGCGCCTGCTCTCCCTCTCTCCTCCTTCCCTCTATCACGAGATCCTCAAGGCGAGCCGCAGCGAGACCCTGCTGCTGCGTCTGGCCGACGAGCCGTTGCAGCCGGACAACCGCAGCCCCCGCTTCGAGAAGCTGGTGCGGGCCAAGCTCGGCTATCCATCCTCCCTGGCGGTGGAGATCAGCGCCGAGCTGAAGCAGGACATCCAGCGCAGCCGGGCCTGGCAGCACCACAACCGCATGATGAAGGATCGCAACGGCATGCCGCCGCCCCAGGACATGCGGCTCTACGGCTCCATCGAACTGCCCAACGGCGGCTGGCTCCAGTTCAGCTCCCTGGTGGACAAGGAGACGGCGAGCTGGTCCTGGCAGACCACCCTCAACCTGCTGCTGGTGGCGAGCCTGGTGATCGGCCTGATGATCTGGCTGTTCCGCCGGGCGACCCGTCCCCTCAAGCAACTGGCGGCCAACGCCGACAGGCTGGGGCGTGGTGAGGACATCGAGCCCCTGCGCGAGGAGGGGCCCACCGAGATCCGCGAGTCCATCCAGGCCTTCAACCGGATGCACACCCGGCTCGATCGCTTCGTGCAGGACAGAACCCGGATGCTGGCCGCCATCTCCCACGACCTGCGCACCCCCATCACCAGCCTGCGGCTGCGCAGCGAGTTTCTGGCGGACGGGGAGGACAAGGATCGCTTCCAGCAGACCCTGCAGCAGATGGAGCAGATGCTGGCGGCGACCCTGAGCTTTGCCCGGGAGGAGGGGCAGCAGGAGGCGACCCGGGAGCTGGATCTGGTCAGCCTGCTGGAGAGCCTGTGTGACGACTATGCCGACATGGGCCAGCCCGTCACCTGCCTGGCCGAGGGCAAGCAGGTTTACGCCTGCCGGGCCAATACCCTGCGCCGGGTACTGCAAAACCTCATCGGCAACGCCATCAAGTACGCAGGGGGTGCCGAGGTTTCGCTGGTGCGCGGTGACGGCGAGTTGCTGATCCTGGTTCGCGATCAGGGGCCGGGGATTGCGGAGAGCCAGCTGGAGGAGGTGTTCAAGCCCTTCGTGCGCCTGGATGAAGCCCGCAATACCGAGTCGGGCAGCGTGGGGTTGGGGCTCGCCATCGCCCGTACCCTGGTGCACCAGCACGGCGGTGAGCTCAGCCTTCACAATCGCGAGGAGGGGGGGCTGGAGGCGCGGATCAGCCTGCCCCTGTAAGGAACCTGACCAGGAAATGGGGCACCACCAGGGTGCCCTTTTTGCTGCCCGTGGCGAGAGGGAAGCAGGGCAACAGGTCGGCCACCCGGAAACGGGCAACAAAAAACCCGCCGAAGCGGGTTTTTTCAATTCTTGCTGAGGCGCTGCCGATAAACGGAAGGCGGCTCGGGCGTGAATTACAGGCCAGTAACGTTGGCAGCAGCCGGGCCTTTCTGGCCTTGCTCGATGGTGAACTCAACGCGCTGACCTTCTTCCAGGGTTTTGAAACCGTTGGACTGGATGGCGGAGAAGTGAACGAACACGTCTTTGCTGCCGTCAGCCGGGGAGATGAAACCGAAGCCTTTCTCGGCGTTGAAGAACTTTACGGTACCAGTCATTTTGTTGGACATGATAATTTCCTTGAATAGTGATTAGTGAAACGCCATTAGGGTGGCAATCCATGATTTTTCGTCAGAAATACGTATGGGGAGCACTAAAGAAGGAGAATTATCTGGCAAGAATTATCGGGGATAACTGCCTGCACAAATCACTGCTTTAAGATGACTGCCTAACATAATCAGGTCTGAACTACCGAACCATCGAAAACGATTAGAACACGCACACCCTGTCATGGCAATCTTTATCTTGGTATTCGTTTCAGTCAGTGATGGCTGGATAGGCGTTTTATCCGGGTGTGCATCAGCTGCCAGGCGCCTCCTGCTGCCCTTTTCAGGGGCATGACATGACGCTCTGCCAGCCCCCTTTTTTGCAGCAGCGTCATCTGCGAGCATTCATGCTGCCGTTACCGTCTGCCACGGTATTTGTTGCTGACGGAATCGGACCAGCTGAAGGTGTCGGGCAGCACTTGGGCGCTGGCTCGCTCCTTGGCTTTTTCCCGCGCCAGTGCGGAAGCAGCCTTGGCGGCCTGGGCGCGATCGGCGGCGATCTTCTGGCGTCCTGCCTCGCGGATCTTGTTGCGCTCCCCGTTGGTCAGGGTGTGATCGGCATTGGCCTGGGCCTTTTGCACCAGCAGGGCAATCTCGGCTTTCTCGGCCTCGGTCAGATCCTTCATTTCCAGCTTCTTCATGACGCGCTCCTGCGATCGTTGAATGCCCACCCTAACACACATCCATCGGAGACAGGCTGACCATCCGTCCCCGGATGCCAAAAGTGTCGCTCGGTCGTCATTTCCGAGGGGAGCACGCGACGGGAACGCCTGGCTGACAGGCGTTCCCGGGAGGCTGGATCCCGGCGGAAGATTGGGAGTATGCTGAGGCCAGTGCGATCCCCGATCGTCACTGTTGGCGTACTGAAATCCACGATTCGGCTGACATGCTGGAACACCCGTTCCAACTGTCCAGGTAACCTTTTTGGAGTCTGATGATGAGCAACAAAGAACAGCATCACGGCAAAGATGCCAAGAAAAAACCGCAGATGTCACTGAAAGAGAAACGCGAAGCCAAACGTCAGAAAGCAGAGCTGAAAAACGGCAGCGCGATGAAGTAACGCTCCATCCACTGCGGCTCCCCGGAGCCGGTATCAAGCCAGTCCATCATGGGCTGGCTTTTTTGTCTCCGGCAGTAGAGGTGGTGCCATAGGCGGCAAAGATCCGCTCATAGCGCCCGTCCGCCTTCATCTTGGCGAGCTGTCTGTCGAACCATTGTCGGTGGCCCGCCTCGCGAAAGGCGAAGTGGTAGTGAGTCGGGGGGAAGAGGTCGTGCTGTCTGACCTTGTCCTTGGGATAGCGGTCGCCCTCCTGGTCATCCCCGAGCAACTGAGCCAGATAGTAGTAGAACACCCGCTGTTCCAGGATCACGGCATCGGTGCGCCCGAGCAGGAGCCGCTGTACCTGTCCCTCCTGCCTCGCCACCTCTTCATAACGGGGATTCTGGTCGACGATGTCGGAGAAGGTCGTTCCCAGGATCTGTCGTGCACGCTGGAAGGCACTGACTCGCAGGGTCTGCAAATCCTTCATGGTGTGGACTGCCGTCGGCGCCAGAGTAAAGACCCGGTTGTGGAAGGTGATCACCGGCTGTGAGAGGTAGGCACTTTCCAGCATGCCGGGTTTGACGTTGATGATGGCGTCCAGCTTGCCTTCCTCCAGCATCCTTAAGGTGCGCTCCAGGGGAAGATAGACGACCTGCAGCTCATGGGGGCTGCCTGCGAAGGCCTCTCGCATGAGATCGAGTTCAATGCCCCTGTCTTCGTGGCTGATGACATAGGGAGGAATGGCAAAGCTGACGCCCACCCGCAGCGGCTCCGCAGCAAGGTGGCCGCCGAACATCAGCAGGGCGAAGCACAGCAGACGACTCAAGTGGTTCATGCAGGTTCCCGAAGGGAGAAATCGTCTCGATGATAGCCACAAGCCTGGACGAAGGGGACGTAAAGCGCGGGAGAGTGGCAGCAACATGGTCGTCGGGGGAGGTGAATGCGTCAGAAACAGGTAAAAAAAGGCCCTGATGAATCAGGGCCTGCCGCAGGGGATCAAAAAGGTAATGTTCACCTTCACGTGGTAGATTTTGTGATTTATCTTTGTAAATCAATTGGTTGGTTCGCATAGTGCTTGATTTGTAATTTATTTGGTAAAGTTTAATGTCAAAAAAACCACAAAATCTTACATTTATGACTTATAGACATTCCACGATGGCGTTCCACGAGCAAAGTTACCAAGGTTAGTCCACCTGTGGCCGCGATCTTCGATGTAATGGTTCATGGAATTGTTCTGGAAGTACTTGGTCACAACTGGATAAAGACCAAGATACTCTTGCCCTTCGAAACTTTGATTATTGGAATCCAGCAGTGGGAGAATAGCGACTTGGTTAGGGAAGGTGCGAACAAGTCCCTGATATGAGATCATGTTTGTCATCTGGAGCCATGAAAAAGGGTTCATCATGAGTCATCAACTTACCTTCGCC
>NZ_JBFOCK010000024.1:0-2730 GCF_040907765.1 Aeromonas sp. s9 | reverse complement strand
GTTCTCAAAATGCTGGTTTTCTGTCCACACATAACTCGCGCAAGTAGCGAAGGCAGAAAGCCAGTTTGATAAAGGCTGCAAAACTCTTGGCTAGCTTTTCATATCTCGTTGAAAACCGGCGAAACTTCTTCAACCAACCGAAGCACCGCTCCACGACATTGCGCCTGCGGTAATGCACCTTGTCCAGTACCAATGGACGCCCCTTATGGCGCCGTTGCTGGTCGCTGCGTTGCGGAATGACCGCTTTTATCCTTCTCCGCCGTAGCTCGGCTCGAAAGGCTTTGCTGCTATAGGCCTTGTCTGCGGCAAGATGCGCTGGCCGTGTTCGGTAGCGACCTGATGACGTTGGTATCCTCGCCATGGCCAACGCGCTTGTTGCATAGCTGATTTCTGCTGATTGCCCCGGTGACAGGCAGAAGCTCAGTGGTAAGCCATGACCGTCCGTGACCAAGTGAATTTTGCTGCCGAAACCTCCCCGCGAACGGCCAAGGGCTTGATTCATTGAGGTGTTTTTTTACGTGCACCGGCAGCATCTTTGGATGCTCTGACATTGGAGCCGTCCAGGCACCACAGGTCGAAATCGATGAGCCCTTTTTCATTGAGCTTGAGTTGCAGCGCTTCCAGAATGGCATCAATCCGGCCTGCATCCTGCCAACGCCGGAAGGTGTTGTAGACCGAATTCCATGGTCCGAAACGTTCTGGAAGGTCTCGCCAAGGAGCTCCGGTGTGGAGTATCCAGAGAATGCCATCGAGCACTTGGCGCGGTTCACGGGTAGGGCGCCCGATCAGGCTTCGAGAAGGAAACTGGGGCTCGATAAGCCCCCATTGTGCATCAGTCAGCTGATAACGGCGGGACACGGAATGGATCTTAAGCTGTTGAGAAGATGTGAGATTATATCTTCATCACTTTAAGAACACAGCCTAGCGCAGATTTAGCGCGACGGTTACCGCGATCAGAAGGGGGCGTCATGCTGAGTGAGTTCACCCCCAAGGGACAGCAACAGGCCGGTCTGTTTGCCCCGTCGTCCGCTCAATCGGATGCGCTGATGGCCGTGATGGACCAGATCAACGCCAAGGGATTGGGGCACGTAGGCTTTGCCAGCCAAGGCACGGGGTCTGGACTGCCCCCACGACAGTAGATATTTCCTACCGGGGGATTGGCTGCCCTGACCCGAAGGCACAAGTACCGACTGCTTTGGCTTGCACCGTCAGACAGCTATCAAAAGTACATCAACCGCCAAGTCTGCCTTCATGCTTGGCTTCATAGCCCAACAGACGATCTGGCGAGAGAACAAGTCGAGTACCATCGCCAAGTAGAGCTACCCTTCTTGAGTGCGGAATACCATCTCCATACATGGGCGTGAATGTCCGTTTTAGTAATCCCCCAGAAAACAGAGGGACTAGCCCATTTAAATGACACTAAATAAACCATTATAAATCAGCTGTTGTTAACAGCTGCAACATGGCATCATCATAGCTTTCAGTCTCAGACAGACGAATCGCCTGCTTCAATAACATAGACTCAAATAAATTTCTGGCAAGACGGCCATTTGCGAACTTGTCGGTGGAATTTCTGCAATTTGAAAACTTATCAAGCAATGCTATTTCCAGTTCTTTCTCTATTAAATAGTCATTTTTTTCAGCCATTACCTTGACTATTCTGACTAATTCCTCGTCATTGTAATCATCGAACTCAATGAAAAAGTTGAACCGAGACTTAAGGCCAGGGTTCATATTCAAAAACTGCTCCATTTCGTCTTTATAACCTGCAACAATAATCACAATATCGTCACGATACTTCTCCATGGCAACCATGAGAGTTTCAATTACGACCTTGCCGAAGTCATTCTTTTCGCCAGCTAAAGCATATGCTTCATCAATGAAGAGAACCCCGCCCTTGGCTTCTTCCAGAATTTTACTGGTAGTTTTTTCTGATTCTCCAATATATTCTCCGACGAGATCTGAACGCTTAACCTCTCTGAATCCTCCTTGGCTCACCAATCCATAAGCTTTGAATAACCTGCCAATAATTCCAGCTACTGTTGTTTTTCCTGTTCCTGGGTTACCCGTGAAAACGATATGTCTACCAACTGAAACCGACTCCAGGCCCAAATTTTTTCTTTTCTGTTGAATAGCACTGAAGGCAATGAGTTCTTTTATTTTACCTTTAACACCAGCCAAACCGACAATATCATTTAACTCATTCTTAATTGATGATATTTCATCATGTACAACATCGGCAACCTTATTTGTATCAGATGATGCGCCACATAAATTACAGAGTGCTGTTATAGATGCCTGTTTGCCCTGATACTTTATATTGAAAAATGAGCACAAGGTTTTAACATCAGTAAAGGTTAGACTATTTAAAGCTTGCGATAGAGATAGCGAGCTGAGCACTCGCTCAATTAATTCATACTTATTTCCGGTACCAGTGAAGCCATTCGCCCTAAGAATAAATTGCAGGTCAGATTTATGGAGTTGCTCTAACAGTTCAAAAGAAACCATATAACTTCCTTATTTGTGAATGTGATTACATAGAAGTCAAGATGTACGCATATTTATCAGGTCCAATTGGCATACATTACTGCTCATGGTATCGTTTTTCAATAACAGTGAAAAAATATTTAAATATCTAAGGAAGGTGCGAACAAGTCCCTGATATGAGATCATGTTTGTCATCTGGAGCCATGGAACAGGGTTCATCATGAGTTATCAGCTCACCTTCGC
>NZ_JBFOCK010000023.1:0-7730 GCF_040907765.1 Aeromonas sp. s9 | reverse complement strand
TGGAACAGGTCGTAGACCACCTCCGCCTGCGGGCAGTGTTGCTTCACCTCCAGGTCGAACGCCGTGTTCATGTCCATCGCCACCGCCTCAATCTGCTGGCATCGCTCGCCGAGCTGCTCGAAGAAGGGACGGATAGCGGCCCGACTGTTGCCGTGCCCCACCCACAGGACGCGGGTTCGCTCGGCATCCATGATCACGGTGGCATAGCGGTGTCCCTTGTGCAGGGCAAACTCATCCATCACCAGCCGCCGCACCTCCCCAAGTTCGATGGTGCCCACACTAGTCTGCAAACGGCGCTTGTCGATCTCCTTGATGGTGTGCCAACCGACCCCGGTGAGCTGGCTGACATGGCGGATGGGGAGGTACTGAACGAGCGCTTCAATCCAGCACTGCATGCGCCGGGTGAGGCGGGAGCCAGAGGGGAGCCAGTCGATATGTTCACTGACGCGACCACAGCGCAGACAGTCGACGCGGCGAACAGGCAGTTGTAACCAGACTTGTCGGTCAAATAGGTCTCGCTCACGCACCCGGCGGATACGTTGGTCGTGGATCAATGGCGTGGGTTGCAGGCATCGGCGACAACGGGGCAAGAAGTCGGCGCGAGGCTCAAGGGTAAACAGGGTGTGATGGTTGGCAGAAAGCGCTTGGGCGATGACGGTATAACCTGGCCAGAAGGAGGTAATATCAATATGATGCACGGCGACAGCAGGGTGATGGTGGTGGTGTGTTTGGCGACAACCAGTTTACCAGCACCCTGTCTGTCAACTTCCACTTTCCCAGGATCCCGCGAAGAACCTTTTTTTATTTCCCATCCGGCGCCCAGCGTGCACTGGGCTGGGGCAGGGGGATGATCCAGTGCAAGGTTATAGAGCAAAAAATCAAAAAAAGTTGACATTGCCCCGTCGCAACTGAAAACTCGGGAAAGTTGAATGGGTATTACAGGGGTAGAACATGGCTGTCGGTATCGAGGAAGTACTGCTTCCCGAAGAGCAACTGAGCGGTCGCGCTTTTACAGACGAAGACAGGGAGCTGTTGCGTTCATATGGGGGCCTTATCGAAGGCCTGGCCGATCTGTTCGGCAAGCACTGCGAGGTGGTGCTCCACTCCCTGGAAAATCTGCATGAGTCCGTGATCCAAATCGCGAATGGTTTCAATACGGGTCGAACTCTGGGGGCGCCGATCACCGATCTCGCCCTGCGGATGCTCAAGGACATCGAGAGCACGGGTCAGGATCACACCCAGAGTTATTTTGCCCGCAGTCGGACCGGTGCCTTGATGAAGTCGAGCACCATCGCCATCCGTAACCGCGACAAGCAGGTGATCGGCCTTATCTGCATCAATTTGCACATCAATGCGCCTTTCCACGAGTTCGTGGCCGAATTCTTCCCGACACCACAGCAGGTGGAGCGGCAATCACCGGAAACCTTCGCCAACAGCGTCGAAGAGCTGGTTGCCCAGACGGTGGACAACACCATCGACGAGATCAATCGTGATCCCTCCGTGGCCAACAATGCCAAGAACCGTTTTATCGTGACCCAGTTGTTCGAGAAGGGCATATTTGATATCAAGGATTCGATCAACCTGGTCGCCGACAAGCTGAATATTTCCAAACATACCGTGTATCTCTACATCCGACAGCGCAAGCAGGGTGAAGAAGAGAGCGAGTAAGCGCCATAGATAGGGGATAGATAACAATGGCTAAAGAAGTGATTGCAACCGACAAGGCGCCTGCCGCAATTGGCCCTTATGTCCAGGCTACCAAGCTGGGTGAGCTGGTCTTTACCTCCGGGCAGATCCCGCTCGATCCGGCCACCATGGACATCGTTGCCGGTGGCATCGAGGCTCAGGCAGAGCAGGTGATGAAGAATCTGGTCGCAGTCTTGAAAGCTGCAGGAGCCGATACCAGCAAGGTACTGAAGACCACTTGCTTCCTGAGTGACATGAACAACTTCGTGGCCTTCAACCAGGTGTATGCCCGCTACTTTGGCGAATCCGCTCCGGCACGTTCCTGCGTGGAGGTCGCTCGTCTGCCCAAGGATGTGCTGGTCGAAGTCGAAGCCATCGCCTACGTCTGAGCCTGTTTCATTGGAAAAGCCCCTCCCAGGAGGGGCTTTTGCGTCTGTGAGGTAGAATGGATGCACCGCTGTGCAGGAGTGCGATCATGAGTCTGAATTTTGCTCTGCTGGTCACCGGGCCCGCCTATGGCACCCAGACGGCCAGCACGGCCTATCGTTTTGCCCTGAGTCTGGTCGAGCAGGGACACCGCTTGTCCCACCTATTCTTCTATCAGGAGGGGGTGTGCAATGCCAATGGCCTCCATACGCCAGCCAGCGATGAGACCGACCTGGTGGCGTTGTGGCGCGAGTTGGCCATCCAGCAGGGCATCCGCATCGATGTGTGTGTGGCTGCGGCCATGCGCCGTGGCGTGCTGGATGAGCAGGAGGCCAAGGGAATGGGACGGGAGCATTTCAATCTGGAAGCACCATTCTGCCTGAGCGGGCTCGGTCAGTTGGCGGAAGCCGCACTAACCGCTGATCGCTTCGTTCAGTTCTAGGGGGACAAAATGACCAGAATAGCGTTTATCTCACGGCGTGGTCCCCATGGTTCGGCGAGTGGTCGGGAGGGGCTGGATGCTCTGCTGGCCACCTCTGCATTGACGGAGTCCCTGGCACTCTTTCTGGTGGGGGATGGCGTGATGCAACTGGTGAGGGAGCAATCACCACATGCCATATTGCAGCGTCACTACGCCCCGACCTTCAAGATGCTGGAACTGTATGACATCGAGGAGATCTATGTCTGTGCGGTGTCACTGGCTGAGCGAGGACTGACGGCGGCGGATCTGTTAATCCCAGTTATTCCGCTCTCTCCTGCGGAAATTCGCCGTAGCTGGGCGGGTTTCACCACCCACATCTGCTTCTGAGGTGCCCGTGATACAGCTGATATTGAACTCTCCCTTCATGAGCCAGGATCTCGAGTTGGCGTTGCGTTACCGCATGGAAGGGGATCTGGTGGTGTTGATGCAGGATGCCGTGATGGCGGCGGCTGCCCCCGGGTGGTGCGAGCGCTTGGCAGACGTCCCCCTTTACGTCATGAAGGAAGACCTGCAAGCGAGAGGCTTGTCATCCGGGATCGGGATGGAACTCGATATGCCGGGTTTGATCAGGTTGATCGCCGAGCACGGATCACCGCAGACCTGGGGCGGTTAGACTTGGTTTTCCTTTTTATCTCAGTTGCTTAGCATAATGTCATTCGACTGTCATTTGCCATTTCGGTGTGCAAATTGTATAAATCTTGACTCCCCAGACAACAGGGCATAAAATTTCGCGTCCCCGTATCTGCGGGGAGGATTTTTCACACGTTTATGAAGTCATTATCAGGAGCCTTTTGATGGCAACTATTAACCAGTTGGTTCGCAAGCCACGCATCAAGCTCGTTGTGAAAAGCAACGTGCCGGCGCTGGAAGCGTGCCCTCAGAAGCGTGGCGTATGCACCCGTGTATACACCACCACCCCGAAGAAGCCTAACTCTGCACTGCGTAAAGTATGCCGTGTACGTCTGACCAACGGCTTCGAAGTCACCTCCTACATCGGTGGTGAAGGTCACAACCTGCAAGAGCACTCTGTTGTTCTGATCCGTGGCGGTCGTGTAAAAGACTTGCCAGGTGTTCGTTATCACACCGTTCGTGGTGCGTTGGACTGTGCCGGTGTTAAAGACCGTAAGCAGGCTCGCTCCAAGTATGGCGTGAAGCGTCCGAAAGCTTAATGGTTCTCCGTTAAGTAAGGCCAAACGTTAATTCGTTTCTAGTTAGATAACTTTCTAGTTTTGGGTAACCCCTGAAGTTACGGAGAATTTGAAATGCCAAGACGTCGTGTTGTTGGTCAGCGTAAAATCCTGCCGGATCCCAAGTTCGGATCTGAGCTGCTGGCTAAATTTGTCAACGTAGTAATGGTTGACGGTAAGAAATCTGTTGCAGAAGCCATCGTATATGGCGCCCTGGACATCATTGCCACCAAATCTGGCAAAGAGCACCTGGCCCTGTTCGAAGTCGCTCTGGACAACATTCGTCCGGCGGTCGAGGTTAAATCTCGTCGCGTCGGTGGTGCAACCTATCAGGTGCCGGTAGAAGTTCGTCCGGTACGTCGCAATGCTCTGGCAATGCGCTGGTTGGTTGATGCCGCTCGTAAACGTGGTGAAAAATCAATGGCTCAGCGTTTGGCTGGCGAGCTGCTGGATGCCGCTGACAATAAGGGTTCGTCTGTCAAGAAACGTGAAGACGTTCACCGTATGGCTGAAGCGAACAAGGCCTTCGCTCACTTCCGCTGGTAATCCGCTTGCGCAGGGTCTTCTGACTCTGCGCACCTTTAATTATCTGGGGACAAGCGCCCTAGTAAGAGGATGACAATGGCTCGTACAACCCCCATTGAGCGTTATCGTAATATCGGTATCTCCGCTCACATCGACGCCGGTAAGACTACTACTACCGAGCGCGTTCTGTTTTACACCGGTGTAAGTCACAAGATCGGTGAAGTTCACGATGGCGCCGCCACCATGGACTGGATGGAACAGGAACAAGAGCGTGGTATCACCATCACCTCCGCCGCGACCACCGCTTTCTGGTCCGGTATGGGTAAACAGTTCCAACCGCACCGTATCAACATCATCGATACCCCGGGCCACGTTGACTTTACTATCGAAGTAGAGCGTTCCATGCGTGTTCTGGATGGCGCCGTGATGGTGTACTGTGCCGTAGGTGGCGTACAGCCCCAGTCTGAAACCGTATGGCGTCAGGCTAACAAGTACAAGGTTCCCCGTATCGCGTTCGTCAACAAGATGGACCGTACCGGTGCCAACTTCCTGCGCTGCGTTGAGCACATCAAGACCCGTCTGAAAGGTAACCCGGTTCCTCTGCAACTGAACATCGGTTCCGAAGAGAACTTCAAGGGCGTTATCGACCTGGTCAAGATGAAAGCCATCAACTGGAGCGAAGCTGACCAGGGCGTATCCTTCGACTACGAAGACGTCCCGGCTGAGCTGCTGGAACAGGCGCAAGAAATGCGCATGAACCTGGTTGAAGCAGCTGCTGAAGCGTCTGAAGACCTGATGGAAAAATACCTGGGTGGTGAAGAACTGACTGAAGAAGAGATCAAGAAAGCTCTGCGTCAGCGTGTTCTGAACAACGAAATCATCCTGGTTACCTGTGGCTCCGCGTTCAAGAACAAGGGCGTACAGGCCATGCTGGATGCCGTGGTCGAGTACCTGCCGGCTCCGACCGACGTTGCTGCTATCGACGGTCTGAAGCTGGATGGCGAGACCAAGGACGAGCGTCACGCTTCCGATGACGAGCCGTTCTCTGCTCTGGCATTCAAGATTGCTACCGACCCGTTCGTGGGCAACCTGACCTTCTTCCGTGTTTACTCCGGTGTGGTCAACTCCGGTGACTCCGTGCTGAACTCCGTTAAAGAGAAGCGCGAGCGTTTCGGCCGTATCGTTCAGATGCACGCCAACAAGCGTGAAGAGATCAAAGAAGTTCGCGCAGGCGACATCGCTGCTGCCATCGGCCTGAAGGACGTCACCACCGGTGACACCCTGTGTGACGAAAGCGCACCGATCATCCTGGAGCGTATGGAATTCCCGGAACCGGTAATCTCCATCGCCGTTGAGCCGAAATCCAAGGCTGACCAAGAGAAGATGGGCCTGGCTCTGGGCCGTCTGGCTCAGGAAGATCCGTCCTTCCGCGTATGGACCGACGAAGAATCTGGCCAAACCATCATCGCCGGTATGGGTGAGCTGCACCTGGACATCATCGTTGACCGTATGCGTCGCGAGTTCAAGGTAGAAGCCAACGTAGGTAAGCCGCAGGTTGCCTACCGTGAAACCATCCGCAACACCGTCAAGGACATCGAAGGCAAGCATGCCAAGCAGTCCGGTGGTCGTGGTCAGTACGGTCACGTCGTTATCGACATGTACCCGCTGGAAGAAGGCAAAGCCTACGAATTCGTCAACGACATCAAGGGTGGCGTGATTCCGGGCGAATTCATCCCGGGTGTTGACAAGGGTATCCGCGAGCAGCTGAAGTCCGGCCCGCTGGCAGGCTATCCGGTAATGGATCTGGGTGTGCGTCTGCACTTCGGTTCCTACCATGATGTCGACTCTTCCGAACTGGCGTTCAAGATCGCTGCTTCTCTGGCGTTCAAGGCTGGCTTCATGAAGGCCAACCCGGTACTGCTCGAGCCGATCATGAAGGTCGAAGTCGAGACTCCGGAAGACTACATGGGCGACGTGATCGGTGACCTGAACCGTCGTCGCGGCCTGATCGAAGGCATGGAAGATGGCCCGTCCGGCAAGATCGTACGTGCGCTGGTGCCGCTGGCCGAAATGTTCGGTTACGCCACCTCCCTGCGTTCTGCTACCCAGGGTCGTGCTTCCTACGCCATGGAATTCGCCAAGTATCACGATGCCCCGACCAACGTCGCCCAGGCCGTGATCGAAGAGCGCAAATCCAAGTAATTTAAGATTCCCCGCCTACGACGGTAGGCGGGTTTAACCTAGAAGGACTACGTCGTGTCTAAAGAAAAATTTGAGCGTAATAAACCGCACGTAAACGTCGGCACCATCGGCCACGTTGACCACGGTAAAACCACCCTGACCGCCGCCATCACCAACGTGCTGGCCAAGCACTTCGGTGGTAAAGCTTTCGCCTTCGACCAGATCGACAAGGCGCCGGAAGAGCGTGAGCGTGGTATCACCATCAACACCTCCCACGTAGAATACGACACTGCTACCCGCCACTACGCTCACGTAGATTGCCCGGGTCACGCCGACTACGTTAAAAACATGATCACCGGTGCTGCCCAGATGGACGGCGCAATCCTGGTAGTAGCAGCGACTGACGGCCCGATGCCGCAGACTCGTGAGCACATCCTGCTGGGTCGTCAGGTAGGCGTTCCGTACATCATCGTGTTCATGAACAAGTGCGACATGGTAGATGACGAAGAGCTGCTGGAACTGGTCGAGATGGAAGTTCGCGAACTGCTGTCCGAGTACGACTTCCCGGGTGATGACCTGCCGGTAGTCCGTGGTTCCGCACTGAAAGCGCTGGAAGGCGAAGCTCAGTGGGAAGAGAAGATCCTGGAACTGGCTGGCCACCTGGACACCTACATTCCGGAGCCGGAGCGTGCCATTGACCAGCCGTTCCTGATGCCTATCGAAGACGTATTCTCCATCGCAGGCCGTGGTACCGTAGTTACCGGTCGTGTAGAGCGCGGTATCGTCAAGGTTGGTGAAGAAGTGGAAATCGTTGGTATCAAAGATACCACCAAGACCACCTGTACCGGCGTTGAAATGTTCCGCAAACTGCTGGACGAAGGTCGTGCAGGTGAGAACGTTGGCGCACTGCTGCGTGGCGTGAAGCGTGAAGACGTAGAGCGTGGTCAGGTACTGGCCAAGCCGGGCACCATCAAGCCGCACACCAAGTTCGAATCCGAAGTGTACGTGCTGTCCAAAGAAGAAGGTGGTCGTCACACTCCGTTCTTCAAGGGCTACCGTCCGCAGTTCTACTTCCGTACTACCGACGTGACCGGTACCATCGAACTGCCGGAAGGCGTAGAGATGGTCATGCCGGGCGACAACATCAAGATGGTTGTTACCCTGATTGCCCCGATCGCGATGGACGACGGCCTGCGTTTCGCCATCCGTGAAGGTGGCCGTACCGTAGGTGCTGGTGTTGTAGC
>NZ_JBFOCK010000022.1:0-11014 GCF_040907765.1 Aeromonas sp. s9 | reverse complement strand
ATCCATTGACCGATCCTCAGGCTGTGTAAGAATCCGAAACTCCTTGTTGGGTTTCGGATTTTTTTATGCGTATCGACCAAGCTCTCGACTTCATTCACGCCTGTCCTCCCGGAAAGTTTGAGTCCCTGTCTGACCTGCTGTCACCTGAACTGGTGCAGGCTTGCTTGGCCGAGACGGGCTCCGTCTCCTTGCGCCGACGGCGCATGCCCATGGAGCGGGTGCTATGGGCCATTATCGGGATGTCCTTGTTTCGTCATGTCCCTATGGCCCAGCTGGCCAACCAGCTCGATATCCTGTTACCCGGCGACCGGCCGTTTGTCGTCCCCAGCGCCTTCATCCAGGCGCGCCAAAAACTGGCTGACCAAGCCGTTCGACAGGTGTTCCAGCAGACCGCCACACTCTGGCATCAGCTGTGTCAGCACCCCACCTGGGCCGGCTTGCAGCTGCTGGCCGTGGACGGGGTGGTCTGGCGCACGCCCGATACTCCGGACAATGCCGGCGCCTTTGCCAAGTCGAAAACCGTCCAGGGGGAGACGCAATATCCCCAGGTCCGCATGTTGTGTCAGATGGAGCTGACCAGTCATCTGCTGACCCAGACAGTGATGGACTCCTGTGCGGTAAACGAGATGGTGTTGGCAGAGCAACTGATTGAAAAAACACCCGATAATAGCCTGACCCTGTTCGATAAGGGCTTCTACTCACTGGGGTTACTCCATGCCTGGCAACGCCAGGGCGTAGCGCGTCACTGGCTTATTCCGCTGAAAAAGGGGGCTCAATACGAGGTCATCCGCAAGCTGGGGCGGCAGGATGTGCTGGTACGCCTCAGAGCCAGTCCGCAGGCCAAGAAGAAGTGGAGCGAGTTGCCGGAGCAGTTCGAAGCCCGGCTGCTGACCCGGACGGTAAACGGCAAGGAGCGGCAGGTGCTGACCTCGCTCACCGACCCGCTGCGCTTCCCGGCCAGCGAGTTGATGGAGCTATACCAGAATCGCTGGGAAATCGAGCTGGGCTATCGGGAGATGAAACATAGCCTGCAACAGCACCGGCTGACGCTGCGCAGCAAGAAACCCGATGGAGTAAGGCAGGAGCTATGGGGCTTGGTATTGGCCTATAACCTACTGAGATATCAGATGGTTAGGATGGCGGCGAGCTTAAAGGGCTATACGGCCAGCCAGTTGAGCTTTCACATGGCATCGGTGTATCTGCTGCATGAACTCAGTTGCCTGCCGTTTGTGTCACCGGGCATGGTTCCAGGGCGTGTCGCTGAGTTGGACAAACAGGCAGAGCAGTTCAAGTTACCCGCCCGCCGAGAACGAAGTTACCCAAGGTGCATCAAAGCCAAACCACAGAAGTATGCGACGAGAAAACCTAGTAAAAACAATGCCAGTCAGGCTTAACTGACTGGCATTACCCACCATGACGGTGGGCCTTTTTCATCTTCGCAACCCAATTTGTCTGCAACAGGTCTTCCCAACAAAAGTGTTCTCAACAGAAAGGGGCCCGCAGGCCCCTTTCTTGTTGCTCAATCATCCTCAGTGGCGACCGAAGGGCCACCAGGACTTGTCGTTGTCCAGAATGTCGACCCGGGTCTGCTGCAAGGCGCCGGGCTGGCCCCCTTCCACCCGATCGAGGCTCACCCTGAACTGCTCGGTGGGCTCCACAAACCAGTCATCGATGATCAGCACCTTGACCGACTTGCTGCCCCCCTCGCCTGCGGCCCAGCTCACTGTCTGCCCGAACCAGGGCAGGAAATCCAGCCCCCAGCGCGCCGTGACCCCGTCAAGGGCCACCCGGGCCCGGGCCGGCTTGCTGAGATCGCCGCTGCGCACCAGGGGGATCTCGGCAAGCCACTGCCCCTCGTTCACCGTGATACTGGCCTGAGCCAGCGAGATGGTGGACGGTGCCAGCTTGTCCTTGATGGTCACCAGGGTCTGGTGCTGATCCCCCAGGGTCGCGCCACTCGGGTCAAACAGCTCCAGGGTAAAGGTCTCGTCCCCCTCGTGCAGGGTGTCGCTTTTCACCGGGATGCTGATGGTCTGGGGCTCGCTCTGGCCAGCTGCCCAGTGCAGGGTGCCGGTGAGGGGCGCCACGTCGCTTGCGTCCGCGCTGCCATGGACGATGCGATAACTCACGCTGGCCTCACCATGGCTGCCGTCGCTGCGACTGACACTCAGGGACAAGGTATTCCCCTCCTCCACGCTGGCGGCTGCGCTCTCGAGGCTCAATACCCCGGCGGGCGGCAGCGGGTACTGGATGGCCACCAGCACGGGATCGTGATCCGAGGCGCTGAAGGGCCCTTCGGATTTCGCCAGCTGGCCGCTGTACTTGCTGCCGTACTCGAAGAAGTTGCTCTCGGCGGAGTTGATGTGCCAATCCTCGATGCCGATCACCTTGGCTGCGAGGCTCGGGTTTGCCAGGGCGTGATCCAGGTTGCCGAGCTCCCCTTCGTAGCTGTAGGAGTAGGTGTCGGTGCCGTGGAAGCGGGTGTTGAGGTTCACAAACCCATACCCCTTGCCAAGGGCGCTGCCGCTCTCCTCGAAGGGCTGGCCCGCCAGGGTGGTGAAGGAGGCGCTCATGATCTGGCGCGATTGGGCGGCCGGATCATAGTCGGTCAGCACCCGGATGGGATCTTCCATGCCATAGGCGTTCATGTCACCGATGAGCAGCAGATCCCCGGCCAGATCCTTGAGGTGCTCCCCCAGCACCTTGGCGGCGGAGACCCGCAGCGCGTTGCAGTGGCCCTGGCCATCCAGCGGATCGGCGCTGGCGTAGTCGGGGTAATCCTCGAAGCAGGCGGAGCCCTTGGACTTGAGGTGGTTGACCACCAGGGTCAGGGGCGCATCCCCCTTGGGGGAGCTGAAGCGCTGCACCAGCGACTCGCGCATCCCCTGATTGATGGTCACCGGCTTGCCGCTGGCGTCCACCGCCTCGGCCTGCTGCACCGGCAGCGCGATGAGGCCGGCGACCCCCTCCGGGGTCACCTTGGCGGGTCGGTAGATGAGGCCCACCGTGATGGCGTCGGTGCCGATGGGCTTGCCGTCCGGCGAGGCAATCCAGCGGTAGTGATCCGCCTCATCCGGCTGGGCGGCATTGAGGGCCGCCACCAGGTTGGCGATGGCGGAGTTGTCGCCGTAGCCGTTGTTCTCTATCTCCATCAGCCCCACCACGTCGGCATTGAGGCGGGTGATGGCGCTGACGATCTTGGTACGCTGCAGCTCGAACTCCGCCACCGTGAGGGCGCCCCGGTTACTGCCGGTGGGGTTGGCATCCCCCCCCACGACCGTGGTGAAAAAGTTGAGCACGTTGAAGCTCGCGACCCGCAGATCCCCTGCCTCGGCGAGCTCGGGGGTTTCCACCCGATCCCAGCCGCTGTGATCGATCTGGCTTGCGTCGATGCGGTTGCTGGCCACCAGTCTGAACAGGTTGTAGGAGTAACCGAGGGCCCCCTCCAGCCCGTTGAGCCTGTCGCCGATGCGCAGGTAACCGTCCTCGGCATTGAAGCCGGGATACCAGGGCAGCACGCCATCCGGCGCCTTGGCGTCGGTCTCCACCACCAGCTGGTTCTGCTGGTTGCGAAGGGCCCAGTCGCTCGCCTCCTGGCTCATGGCGGCAAATTTCTGGGTCGACTTGATGAGCGGCGCGCCATAGGCCAGCACCAGGTTGTTGCGCTTGCCGTCGTAATCGAAGCTGAAGTTGCGGGTCACCACCAGGCTGGAACCCGGCACCAGCCGAACCTGCATCCCCTCGTGACGCTCCAGCAGCTGGCTCAGGCTCTCGCCCGCCACCGGCACCAGATCCACTGCCGCCGGCACTGCCCCAGCGGGCCGAGTCACCACCAGCTCGTCGGCGTTGATCTGGGTCTGATTGAAATACTCCTTCACCTTGCCCGAAACGCACACCTCGGCCCCCGGCACGAAGGCAGCGTTGGCCTTGGTGGTGTAGACGAAGAGGCCGTCGGAGGTAGCCGCATCCCCGTCCCCCTGCTCGTCCTGAATGAAGAAGCCCTTGTAGAGGCCGCTCACTACCTGGGTCACCACGCCGCGGGTGGCGTAGGCCTGTTCCGATTCGAACTTGCCGGCTGGCACCAGGGGGCTGCTGGTGCCGGGGCCCTGAATGGCGGGCACCGGCACCAACTGATCCACCGGGCAGACGAAGGCGGGCGGCTGGGTGCCATCGCAGGGACCATCGCCACTGCACCCCAGGCCACTGGCGTCATCTTTCGGGGCGGCCACGTATTCCTGCGCCGGATCAAAAGGGGACGTCGCATCAGTGCGGCCCATGGTGACGGTGGCCTTGCGGCGCAGGGTCATGTCCAGGGTCGAGACGCTCCCCGACACCCAGGCCGTGCCGGGATCCACCCCTACCTGGCCGACGCTGTCGATTATCTCGCTGCCGCGATAGAGCACCAGGGCGTCGTCACCGTTGAACACCAGGTTGCCGCTGGTCTGGGTCGTCTTGGCCAGGATCTCGGCATTTGCTGAGGGGTTGGCCAGCACCAGGGTGGCGCCCGGGGCGAGGGTGCCTTGCAGCGCCAGGCTGTTGGTGGGGGATTCGCTGATGGGTTTGCCGTTGGCGTAGAGGGCCAGCCGGTATTGGGAGAGATCGACGGCGTCGCTGCCGAGGTTGCTCAGCTCCACCGCCTTGTTGTTGCCGGACCCTTCCAGGTATTCGGTGATAAGCAGTTGCGCCTGTGCCTGTCCAGCGAGCGCCAGCCCGACGGCCAGCGCCACCAGAGAGTGTCTTCCTGACATGGTCAGTTTCCTTTTTTATTTGCAGATCATGTTATTGGCGCCCCGCACAAGGCGGGCCGCAGCACCTTGGATGCAGCCATCAACGGGAGGCATGTCAGCCCCCGGCCGAAACTGCGCGCCCACTCTGCCCCGTCGGCGCCGGGGCTGCTGCGAGCTGGCTAACAATGACAACAAAATGTTGCGCCAAGGTGACGGGCAATACCCGAATGGGCAGTGTCTGCCATCGCTGCGCAGGAAACTGTCGCCCCCCCAGCCCCTGCTGGCGGCCTCCGTCAGGGAGCGACATCGACTCTGGAGGCAAGGCAGGGGGAGCAAAACGGCGGCCCTCTGCCCGGTACCATTTCGTGAACAGCACCACTCACAGACTCCGGATCATGGGCAAATCCATGGGTGCCATACCGGGCGCCACTCCCTGCGTGGCCCGAGAAGGCAGAAAACCGGGGGTGGAACGCTCTCCTGGTGCTCTTGTGGAACCGGCTCCAGTAATGACAGAAATAACAAGAGAGGGGATGACACAAACGTTTGTTGCTTTTGCGCTCGCGAATGGCAATAGTTCTCACTTTCTTTTTTGACCGTCTCTATTCTCGAGGTGCTACAAGATGTTTCGTCACCCCCTGGCAAAGTTGCTGCTGCTCGGCCAGCTCGTCCTGGTGAGCTGGATGGCGCAGGCCGCCCCCCCCGTTGAAGTGGAAGATGTGATGGGCCGCAAGGTCTCCCTCAGCCTTCCGGCAAGCCGCATCGTGCTCGGTTTCTATCCCGAAGATTACCTGGCGGTGGCCGGTGAAGGCGGGGCCGAACGCCTGGTGGGCATGTCCCTGGGCTGGTTCATGAAGTCCCGTCCCGCCATCTGGTCGCTCTATGTGGCCAGCCAGCCACAACTGGCCAAGGTCCCCGACCTTGGCAACGTGCAGGATCAGAGCTTCTCCATCGAGAAGACCCTGGCGGTCAAGCCCGACCTGGTGATCCTGGCGAAGTGGCAATATGAGGCCCTGGCCGCCGACCTGCCACGCCTTGAGCAGGCAGGGATCCCGGTGGTGGTCATCGACTACAACGCCCAGACCCTGGCACAGCACATGGCGAGCACCCTGCTGCTTGGCAAGCTGACCGGCCAGGAAGCCCGCGCCCGGAAGATGGCCGACGAGTACAAGGCCAAGATTGACACCATCACCTCCCGCATCGCCGCCGCGAAGCGCACGCCGCCCCGGGTCTACATCGAGCTGGGTGACAAGGGTCCGGCCGAGTACAGCTACACCTATGGCAAGGACATGTGGGGCGCCATGGCCCTGCTGGCCGGTGGCGACAACGTGGCCGCCCCCTTCGTCGATCGCTGGGGCCCCATCCACCCGGAACAACTGCTGGCGAGCAAGCCCGAGGTGATCCTGATGGCGGGCTACGAGAGCGTGAGCAGTGCTGTCGCCATGCAGGTGGGCCAGGATGTGTCGGCAGAGACCGTGCGCCAGCGTCTGCAAGGCTTTGCCGCCCGTCCGGGCTGGAGCGAGCTGCCTGCGGTGAAGCAGGGTCGCCTCTACGCGGTCTATCACGGCGCCACCCGCAGCATCATGGATGCCGCCCTCATCGAGTTCATGGCCAAGGCCCTCTATCCGGATCTCTTCCAGGATCTCGATCCCCTGGCCACCTATCAGGCGTTCTATCAGCACTACCTGCCCATCCGTCCCCAGGGCACCTTCATGCTGGGCATCAAGCAGGATGACGCAAGCTAACCCCGGCAATTCGGGTGTGGCCCACCTCGGCCACGCCCTCTTCAGCAACCCTCTTGGATTGTGTGGGCGCCTCTTGCGGCGCCCGTTTCAGGATTGACATCATGAATGATTTGGCTGCCCTGCAGCAGACCCTCGCCCGGCAGCGGCAACGGGAGCGCCGTCGCTGGCACTGGCTCCTGCTGCTCGCCCTGGTCCTGTGCATTACCCTGGTGCTCGACATCGCCACCGGCCCCTCCCTGCTGGCCCTGCACGACGTGATCGATGCCCTGGTTTCCCCCGCCCAGGCCGATCCCATGACCCGCACCATCGTCCACGACATGCGCCTGCCCATCGCCCTCATGGCCCTGGTGGTCGGCGCCTCTCTCGGCCTTGGTGGCGTGCAGATGCAGACCCTGCTGGACAACCCCCTCGCCAGCCCCTATACCCTCGGGCTCGCGGCGGCGGCGGGCCTTGGCGCGGCGCTGGCCCTCTACACCGGCGGCCTCGGACTTCCTCCCCTGGTGGCCATCCCGGCCGGTGCCTTCATTGTGTGCATGTTTGCCGCCTGCCTGCTGTTTGGTCTGGCCATGATGCGCCATGTCAGCAGCCAGACCCTGATCCTGGCGGGCATCGCCCTGCTGTTCCTGTTCCAGTCCCTGCTCTCCCTGCTGCAGTTCCTCTCCTCCCCCGAGCTCAACCAGCAGATCCTGTTCTGGCTGTTTGGCAGCCTGATGCGCACCACCTGGGACTCCCTGATCATCACCGCCGTCGTCACCCTGATCTGCACCCTGCTCATCTACCGGGATGCCTGGGCCCTCACCAGCCTGCGCCTCGGGGAAGCCCGCGCCCGCAGCCTCGGGGTCAACGTCGACAGACTGCGCATGAAGACCCTGGTGCTGGTCGCCCTGCTCACCGCCACCGCCACCAGCTTCGTCGGCGTGATCGGCTTCGTCGGCCTGGTGGCCCCCCATATCGCCCGCATGCTGGTGGGGGAAGATCAGCGCTTTTTGATCCCCCTCTCCGCCCTGTGCGGCGCCTGCATGCTCTCGGCGGCCTCGGTGCTCTCCAAGTCCATCATTCCGGGGGCCCTGTTCCCCATCGGCATCGTCACCGCGCTCATTGGCGTGCCTTTCTTCATCTGGTTGATCCTCGGCAGGGGGCGTAAACGTGCTTGAAATATCCCGACTCTCCCTCTCCCTCGGCCAGCAGACCTTGCTGCGGGATCTCAGCCTCACTCTGCATCCGGGTCAGGTCCATGTGATCATCGGCCCGAACGGGACCGGAAAGACCTCCTTGATGCGCACCCTCTTTGGTGAACTGACCCCGGACAGTGGCGACATTCGCCTCGGGGACCAGAGTGCCCGCCAGATGACGCAGGCCAGGTGGCGCCAGCAGTTTGGCTACATGCCCCAGAACATCCAGCTGGAGCTGGATCTCAGCGTCATCGAAGTGGTGGTGCTGGGGCGCCTCGACAGCCTCTCCATGCGCCTCGCGGACGAGGACATCCTGGCTGCCGGCCGGGCCCTGCAGGCGCTCGGCATCGCCCATCTGGCGGATCGCCCCCTCTACTCCCTGAGCGGCGGCCAGCGGCAGATGGTGCTCTTCGCCCAGGTGCTGCTGCGCGCCCCCCGCATCATGATGCTGGACGAGCCGGTCAGCGCCCTGGACCTGCACCACCAGATGCAACTGATGGAGCACCTGTGCCAGCAGACCCGGGAGCAGCAGTGGATCACCCTGGTGGTGCTGCACGATCTCAACCTGGCCGCCCAGTTTGCCGATCAGCTGATCGTGCTGGCAGGGGGAGATCTGCAGGCCTTCGGCCCCCCCGCCCGGGTGCTCGACGCGGCCCTCATCGAGCGCCTCTACCAGGTGCCGGTGGAGATAAGCCACGATCAGCACGGCATCCCCTTCCTCAGAACCCTGCGAAAGACATCATGACACAGTGCTGCGCCACCCCGACGACCACCGCCCCACGCGCTGGCGGGAGGCGATCATGAACGGCGCCTCCTACTGGCGGGACTGGCAGGGCATGAGCCCGGCCGCCCGCCTGCTCATCACCAATGGGCTCGCCTTCAACCTCGGCTTCTACATGATGATGCCCTTCCTCGCCCAGCACATGGGCAGCGGGCTCGGCCTGGCCGGCTGGGCCTGCGGCCTCGTCATGGGGATGCGGGTCTTCAGCCAGCAGGGGCTCTTCCTGCTGGGCGGCACCCTTGGGGATCGCATCGGCTACCATCCCGCCATCGTCTGGGGCTGCCTAGTACGTTCCTTGGGCTTCGTGCTGCTGGGCTGGGCCGAGTCCCTCCCCATCCTGCTGCTGGCCGCCGCCCTCACCGGCTTTGCGGGGGCCCTGTTCACCCCCTGCGCCCAGGCCTACCTTGCCAGCGAATGCCACAACCCGAGCCAGCGTCAGCGCGCCTTCGCCCTGCACAATCTGGCCAGCGAGGCGGGCATGCTGCTCGGCCCCCTGGTCGGCCTCACCTTGACCCAGCAGAGCTATACCCTGACGGGGATCCTGGCGGCGAGCCTCTTCGCTCTGCTCGGAGTGCTGCAATACCGGATGCTGCCCAAACGCCCGGTGAGCAACCAGAGCCCCCGTGGCGCCATCTTGCGCCAATGGGGGGAGATAGTGCGCCAGCGCCCCTTCATGGGGTTCACCCTGCTGGCAGGCAGCTACCAGATCCTGTTCCACCAGCTCTATCTCGCCCTCCCCGCCCATATCCAGAGCCTGCCGGACGCCACCCACCTGCTCGGCGGCGTCTTCACCCTCTCGGCGGTGATCGGTGTCGTGCTCCAGCTCCCGGCCTCCCGCCTGGTGGAGCGCCGCCTGGGGGTGCCGCTCGCCATGGGACTGGGGATAGGCATGATGGGCTTGAGCTACCTGGCCCTGCCCCTGCTGGCACCCTGGCCGACGGCAGGCGTGTTGACGCAGGTGGCCCTGCTTTCCTTGGGCTCCATCCTCTGCTTCCCGCTCTTCGCCGCCCAGCTGCCCCGCTACGCCCCCCCTGAGCAGCTCGGCAGCTACTACGGCTTCTATGCCAGCGCCGGGGGCTGCATGGCGCTCTTTGGCAACCTGCTCATCGGCTTTATGCTGGGGGATGCGGGCAGTCGCCCCGCCACCGCCATCTGGCTGCTGCTGGCCCTCGCCGGCCTGCTGGCCGGGTTTGGTCTCTATACCCAACTGCGCAAGGATGGCCAGGTTCAACCTGCTCCCCATCAATAAACAGGGCGGCCAAGGCCGCCCTGTTTTTATCTCACTCTTCCTGCTCCTCACCTTATCCACTGAACTCGAAACAGGGTAGATACTCAGAGATCCCCTCATTTTTAGAGACTCAAATAATTCCAAGTGTGCGGGTATATAAGCGGTGTTGCTTCAGGTAGTAGATAAATTTACCCATCAACAAGACCGCATTGGCTTCTTTCATTTTAGGCAGCAACTGGTAATAAATGACCCCTTGCCGAAAGAACGAATAGGTTCGGCTCTTGCTGGTATTGACCTTGATCGTTCTCTCTAGACCGACACTGTCTCCAGCCTTACCCAGCAGCGTCAGCAAGACGATGGCCAAGGCACTGAACAAAAACAGTCGGTCACGCCGGACCGGATTACTGATGTGCACATCTCCCATACCCATGCCGAATTTGTAATCTTTGATATCCCGAAAACTGGTCTCGATACCCCAGCGCTGGCCGTATAGTTGCAACGCCTTGGCGGCACTCAGATCGGTCCGGTTACTGGCCAGAAACCACGCGTCTTTCATGCCACTCTTGTGACAACAATAGACCCGCTCGACAGGCTGTCGTTGCCCAGTGAGCTCCACCTCCTTGAGGGTTCGGGTGCGCCCGGTCGGCGTTAGCCAGTCGCGGGCGGGAACCTGCTCTCCACCAGAGTAACCAACCAAAATATTTCCTTTAAATCTAATGATATAGGCAAAGCCTAGCTCTTGTTCCAGGCGCTCGAACAGCTCCATGTAACCAAACCCACGGTCAGCGACTACCGTCACGAAGATACCTTCTGGCAGGGTCTGCTTGAGTTTGGTGAGCAGCTCTTTCTCATGGGCATTGCGTTGCCCTTTGAGCAACGATTTTCGATGGGTTTTCCACAGCAGCGGAGTACTGCGGCCATGGTTGGTTTGCAGGCTGATAACCAAGGTGCTGTGATCATCGGCATCGAATTCGGTCCAGTCCATGGATACCACGATCTCGGTGCGTTCACCGACCACATAGGGAACCCAATCGTCAAAGAGGCTCCAGACGTTGAGCTTGGTGTTAGTGAGCAGGCGGTCCACCTGTTTCACCGCATGTTTGCGCTCGAGACCATTGGCCAAGGAGAGACCATTCCCGATGGCGTGGATGGCCAGCGAACCGGATTCGATAACCCCGAGGGTTGCATTGGCCAGGGAAAGAACACGCTTGGCATGCATGTCCTGTCCAAATATCTCGTTGATGTGGTTGAGGATTAGATCGTGGTTAAACATGGCGATTATCTGTCGGGTATTAGCTGGTCAAGGATGGCGATCATACCTCAGAAGCCGCGCCACGCCTCGCTCATACGAGGGGATGGTTAAG
>NZ_JBFOCK010000021.1:0-18427 GCF_040907765.1 Aeromonas sp. s9 | reverse complement strand
GCCGTCGCTACACAACACCGCATCTGACGAGACAAGGGGTGTCAAAACAGCTATCACCGTCTCGGCATTCATTTTCTCCAACTGAAAATCCGCATGGTGACCAGCCCGGTCCTGAACCACCATCACCGGGATGTAATCCGGCCCTGTGCCTCGGGTACGGCCTTTGCCCCCACGGTGGCGGGCCGGGCGGGGCAAACCACGTTGCCCTTTAAACGACTCCAAGAAGAAGGTCTCATCAACCTCGACGATACCCCCTTCCCGTGCCGCCTGGTGACTCGCCATGGCTTTCAGGAAGCGGTGACGCCACAAGAAGGCGGTGTTTTTACAGACTCCGCAGCGGACGGCAGCCTGTCGGACGGTCAGACCGTCGATGAGGGCCTGGGCGTAGTCTTCCCAGCATTGTGCCTTGCGAAGTCGAGCCAGAGGCGTCTTGGTGAGAACGGAACTGGTGCGCAGACACTGCTTGCAGCGATAACGACGCAGCCCTCGACTCCAACCCCAGGGAGCCAACTGCGTAGCCTCGGCCTGACAGTGAGGGCAACATCGACAAGCGGGGAGTTGAGCGGCCAGCGAGGTGATTGGGTGAGGGGTAGTGAGTTCATGTTGCGCGAGGCGACGCTGGCGCATGGTGAGCTGTGGAAAGAGAGACAGTAGATGTTGAAAGGCTTGGGTATCCATGATGGAGGCCCTCAGGGTGATGACCTACTTCAAGGTTAGCCTTTCAACATGTAATTGGGACAGCGCCTTTTTTATTGCAAGGAGCAGGATGAAACGAAAAATAATGATAGTGGAAGACAGCCTGACGGTACGCCGCATGCTGACCCAGGCCATTGCGCAGCAGACCGGGCTGGAAATCGACGCGTTCGATACCCTTGAAGGGGCTCGCGATTGCCATGGGGAAGATTATGTGGTCGCCCTGGTGGATCTCACCCTGCCGGACGCCCCCGGCGGAGAGGCTGTCAATGTGCTGAGGGAGCGTGGGCTGCCGGTGGTGATCCTGACGGCCGACATCAGCGAAGAGAAGCGGGAAGCCTGGCTGGAGGCCGGGGTGCTGGACTATGTGATGAAGGATTCACGTCACTCCCTGCAATATGCCGTCGGTCTGGTGCACCGCCTCTACCTCAACCAGGCCATCGAAGTCTTGGTGGTCGACGATTCACGCACCTCCCGTCACCGCACCGCGGCCCAGTTGCGCAAGCAGTTGTTGCAGGTGCACGAGGCCAATTCAGCCCGCGATGCGCTGGCGCAGCTCGAGCAGCACCCCGCCATTCGCCTGATGCTGGTGGACTACTACATGCCGGAGATCGATGGCATCAGCCTGGTGCGAATGCTGCGCGAGCGCTACAGCAAGCAGCAGCTCGCCATCATCGGCATCTCGGTATCGGACAAACACGGCCTCTCGGCACGCTACCTCAAGCAAGGGGCGAATGATTTTCTCAATCAGCCCTTTGAACCCGAGGAGCTGCAGTGCCGGGTCAGCCACAACCTGGAGGCCCTTGAGCAGTTCAACAACATCCAGGAATCGGCCAACCGAGACTACCTGACCGGACTTTACAACAGACGCTACTGGTTCAACGAGGGTCAAAAGTGGTTCGAGGAGCATCAGCGCCATCAGGCGCAGCTCTCCCTGTGCGTGCTCGATGTGGATCACTTCAAGCAGGTCAATGATCACTGGGGGCATGCCATCGGCGATCAGCTGCTCTGTCATCTGGCCAGGCTGCTCACCCAGTTCTTCCCGGATGCCATGATAGCCCGATTCGGTGGTGAAGAATTTGCCCTGATGGTGCCCCACTGCCCCGTTCCCGTGCTGCTCAAGCGACTGGAAGGGCTTCGTCTGCAAATGCGTCAGCAACCGCTGTCGCGGGAGATATCGCTCTTTGTGCGCGCCAGTTTCGGCGTCATCAATGTCGGGCGGCTCTCCATGGACGAGGCGCTGAGCGAGGCAGATCGCCAGTTGTATCAGGCAAAGAATACCGGGCGAGACAAGATAGTCTGTCAGGACGTCTGAGCAAGCATCAGCAGAGGCACTCCGTGTAGTACCGCCCGGCGCCCCTTGTGTGGCGGCCGCCGGGTCAATCCCTTCTTCACCGTTCAATAGGTCTTGTCGACTCGCACCCCATCGCTGAAATAGAGGATGCGCACCTTGTCGCCCTGCGCAAAGACCATGGCCGGATCGTAATCCTGGATCACGTTGATGAGCCCGTTCTGCTCGTTGCGGATCAGCAGCTCCACCAGCTTGTTCTCCACCACACTGCCCCCTGACTGAAACTGCTGCACCGCCGCCGCTCCCGCCAGTGCCCCGACCGCAGTGGCAACCTCCCGCCCGTGCCCACCGCCAAACTGGTTGCCGAGCAGCCCGCCAAGCACGGCCCCTCCCAGAGTTTTCCAGCCGGAATGCTCTGATTCCACCATCTGGCGCTGGGTGATGTTGCGCACCGCATCCACCTGGCCGAAGACCACCTGCTCCACCGGACGCGCCGTGTTGCGTTCATACACCGCACTCCAGGCCGGTGCCGTGACAAAGCCAAGCAAGCTGGATACTATCAGGATAATGGCCTTCATCTATGAACCTCTGCCTTATGTCTCGCTATCTTACCGAACTGGATGATGAGCTGTGCTGGTTTCCCTCCCCCAGCCATGCGCTGGAAGAGCCCAACGGGCTGCTCGCGATTGGGGGAGATCTCTCCCCCGCTCGATTGCTGGCAGCTTACCACAGCGGGATCTTTCCGTGGAATGAACCCCATCAGCCACTGCTGTGGTGGTCACCGGACCCCAGGGGAGTCATCGTGCCCGAGGAACTCCACATCGGCCGCAGCCTGCAGAAGTGTTTGCGCCGCACCCCCTTCGAGATTTACATCAATCGCGCCTTTGATGACGTCATTGCAGCCTGCGCCGCCCCCCGTCGCACCGCCAGCGGCACCTGGATAAGTGCCCCCATGATCGACGCCTATCGGCGCCTTCATCGCCTCGGTCATGCCCACTCCATCGAGATCTGGCAGGATGATCAGTTGCAGGCAGGTCTCTATGGCCTCTCCCTGGGCCGACTCTTTTGTGGTGAATCCATGTTCAGCCGCATCGACAATGGCGCCAAACTGGCCATGGTGGCCCTCTGTCGCCACTTTGCAGGGCACGGCGGTGCCCTCATCGACTGCCAGATGCAAAACGACTTTCTGGCCACACTGGGCGTTCAGGAGTGGCCAAGGCAGCGCTTTCTGACCACCCTGGCCACCCTGACCCGGCAACCGTTGCAAGAGGGATGCTGGCAACCGAGGAGAATCAGCCTATGAGTGAAGAAGTGATCCTCAAGGTCGGGCTGACCCCCAGGCACCCGTGCAGCTACCTCAGTCACGAGCAGGAGCAGTTGCTGGTCCTGATGGACCATGAATTGCTCAACGCCGCCGGGTACGAACGGCTGCTGACGGCAGGATTCCGGCGCAGTGGCAACGACATCTATCGTCCTCACTGCCCCGCCTGCAGCGCCTGCCAATCCTTGCGCATACACAGTGAACGCTTCACCCCGAGCCGTGGGCAGAAACGCATCCGCCAGTTGAACCGAGATCTCGAACTCGTACTGAGCTATGACGACAAGCCCGAGTATTACCAGCTCTATGAACGCTATATCCGTGAACGTCATCGGGATGGCAGCATGTATCCACCGAGCCGGACCCAATACAAGGGATTCCTGCACTGCGACTGGATGCCCCCCCTCTATCTGGAGATGCGCAAGGAGGGACGCCTCATCGGCGTGGCCACCACGGACCTGCTTCCCCATTCTCTGAGCGCCATGTACACCTTCTTCGACCCCGACTATGCCGACCGGTCGCTCGGCACCTTCGCCATCCTGAGCCAGTTGGAACTGGCCAGACGTACCGGTCGTCAGTGGCTCTATCTGGGGTATCTGGTGGAGGAGTGCCGCAAGATGAATTACAAGCGCCAATACCTGCCCCATGAGCTGCTGGTACAGGGCGAATGGAAAAAAATCGACACCAAGCCCGAGTAAACTTTACACATAGCCTTAAATCCGGCATGATCCAGCGGTTTTTTGTTGTGGCTTATCAAGAGGATTCAATGGCTAAAGAAGACAGTATTGAGATGCAGGGTACCATTCTCGAAACCTTGCCCAATACCATGTTCCGTGTGGAACTGGAAAATGGTCACGTGGTTATCGCTCATATTTCCGGCAAGATGCGCAAAAACTACATCCGTATCCTGACTGGGGACAAAGTAACGGTGGCTCTGACTCCGTACGATCTCTCCAAGGGACGTATTGTTTTCCGCTCTCGCTAAGCCAGGAATTCAGCAAAAAACCCCAGCCTCTCGGTTGGGGTTTTTTGTCATTTCCGGCCTTGCTCACAGTCAGTGAGAGACAGCTTCAACGTTGACCTGAAAATCAAAGCTGAGGCTGTTGTTCACCAGCTCGACCTTCACGATGCCGCCATCGACCAGGGAACCGAACAGGATCTCGTTGGCCAGGGGCTTCTTGAGGTGCTCCTGAATGACCCGGCCCATGGGTCTTGCCCCCATTGCCCTGTCATACCCTTTCTCTGCCAACCAGTGGCGCGCCTCTTCAGACACCTCCAGTGAAACGCCCTTGGCATCCAGCTGAACCTGCAACTCGACGATGAACTTGTCGACCACCTGATGGATCACTCCCATGTCGAGATGGTTGAACCAGATGGTGTGATCGAGCCGGTTGCGGAACTCCGGACTGAACGTCTTGTTGATCACCGCCATGGCATCGTGGCTCATGTCCTGCTGCTGGAAACCGATGGACTTGCGCTGGGTCTCCTGAACCCCTGCGTTGGTGGTCATCACCAGGATCACATTGCGAAAATCTGCCTTGCGCCCGTTGTTGTCCGTCAGGGTGCCGTTGTCCATCACCTGCAGCAGCAGGTTGAAGACATCCGGATGCGCCTTCTCGATCTCGTCAAGCAGCACGACGGAGTGCGGATGCTTGAGAACGGAGTCGGTCAACAGCCCTCCCTGCTCGAATCCCACGTAACCGGGAGGAGCCCCGATCAACCGGGACACGGTATGGCGTTCCATGTATTCCGACATGTCAAATCGCAATACCTCGACCCCGAGCGCCTTGCCAAGTTGCTGGGTCACTTCGGTCTTGCCCACCCCGGTCGGGCCAGCAAACAGGAAGCAGCCCACAGGTCGGCGTTCGTTGCCAAGCCCTGAACGTGACAACCGAATGGAATCGGTCAGCACCTCGATGGCCTTGTCCTGCCCGAACACCACCATCTTGAGATTGCGCTCCAGGTTCTTCAGCACCTCCTTGTCGGAGGAGGAGACAGATTTCTCTGGTATACGGGCAATCTTGGCAACAATGGCCTCGATTTCCGGCACATTGATCACCTTCTTGCGCTTGCTGACGGGCAAGAGGCGTTGCCCTGCACCCGCTTCGTCGATGACGTCGATGGCCTTGTCAGGCAGATGGCGATCATTGATGTACTTGGCGGATAGCTCCACCGCCGCCCGGATCGCCTTGACGGTGTAACGCACGCCATGGTGAGACTCATAACGGCTCTTGAGTCCCATCAGAATGCGAGTGGTGTCGTCTACTGTGGGTTCGACGATGTCGATCTTCTGGAAGCGACGAGCCAGAGCCCTGTCCTTCTCGAAGATCTGGGCATATTCCTGGTAGGTGGTGGAGCCCACGCAGCGCAGCAAACCATTGGAGAGCAGCGGCTTGATGAGGTTGGCCGCATCCAGCTGGCCACCGGAAGCCGCACCAGCGCCAATGATGGTGTGGATCTCGTCGATGAAGAGGATGGCCCCCTCCTGACGTTCGATCTGCTTGAGCAGCACCTTGAGGCGCTTCTCGAAGTCACCACGATACTTGGTGCCCGCCAGCAGGGAGCCCATGTCCAGGGAGTAGATGGTGCTACCCGCAATCACCTCGGGCACATCCCCCTTGACGATACGGTAGGCAAGCCCTTCGGCGATGGCGGTCTTGCCCACACCGGCTTCCCCGACCAGCAAGGGGTTGTTCTTACGGCGGCGGCACAATACCTGAATGGTGCGATTGAGCTCCTGATCACGGCCGATGAGCGGATCGATACGCCCCTCCAGCACCAGCTGGTTGAGGTTGGTGGCAAAGCTTTCTATCTGGGCAGAGGATACCTCGTCATCAGATTCAGCATTGTTGCCACCACTCTCGGGCTTGTTGTCCTTGCGCACCCCGTGGGACAGGAAGTTCACCACATCCAGGCGACTTATTTCGGCTTTTTTCAGGAAGTAGGCGGCCTGGGACTCTTGTTCGCTGAAGATGGCGACCAGGACATTGGCGCCGCTCACCTCGGTATTGCCGGACGACTGGACATGGAAGACGGCACGTTGCAGCACGCGCTGGAAGCCCAGCGTCGGCTGGGTTTCCCTGTCTTCGTCGTCACGGGGGATGAGCGGGGTCGTTTGATTGATGAAGGCGCGGATCTCTTTGCGCATCTGTTCCACATCCGCACCACATGAACTCAGCGCCTCATGGGCTGAGCTGTTATCCAGCAGGGCCAACAACAGGTGCTCGACGGTCATGAATTCGTGGCGCTCTTCACGGGCCAGTTTGAAAGCCTCGTTCAGCGTCTTTTCTAGATCTTTGTTCAACATAGGCACCTCCCCTCAGTACAGCAACAATGCGGTGTCGTTATCGCCATCAAGTCATCAGATTCAAGCCTTTTCCATGGTACATAGCAGTGGATGTTCGTTGTTACGTGAATAGGTGTTGACCTGGACCACTTTGGTCTCGGCAATCTCGGCGGTAAATGTGCCGCAGACTCCCTTACCACTATAATGCACGCTCAGCATCACCTGAGTGGCCTTCTCCAGATCCATACCAAAGAACCTTTGCAGCACCTCCACCACGAACTCCATCGGTGTGTAGTCGTCGTTGTTCAGGACGACCTTGTACATGGGTGGCGGTTGCAGCTTCGTTTTCTCTGCCTCTGCAATCTCTTCATTAGCAAAGAGTTCTTTCTGCTTGCTCATAGTTGCGCTTTGGTACCTCTAGATTACTACCGTATCGCTCAAGATTGTCAATAGACTTGTTAATCAGATCACATCGGTTGTTAACAACTTCTTGACTCGCTTAAAAGTTGGACTAGATTGGTTACTTGCTAATCGGCGCCCGTCTGCTACGGGGTCATGCCCTAGTTATATAAGGCTGGCGCAGGTTACTCAACGACTTCAGGGTAATCAATAAAAGGATGTAGATGTATGGCAACCGGAACAGTCAAGTGGTTCAACAACGCAAAAGGATTTGGGTTTATCTGTCCGGAAGGCGGTGGTGAAGACATCTTCGCTCACTACTCCACGATTCAAATGGAAGGTTACAAGACCTTGAAAGCAGGTCAGGCAGTCAACTTTGAACTGCAGCAGGGGCCGAAAGGAAATCATGCCTCTGTCATCGTGCCAAACGAAGCACAGAACATCTAAGAGTCAAACTGGATAAATTAAAAAGCGGCATCCCAAGGGATGCCGCTTTTTTATGGACAGGCACGAAGAGGGGAACAAGAAAGGCCAAGCCTTCCCTGTTCCCTGCTGCCGCTACCTCAGCGGGCCAGCAGGATGTTCAGCATACGACGCAGCGGCTCGGCGGCGCCCCACAGCAGTTGGTCACCCACGGTAAAGGCGGCCAGGTACTCCGGGCCCATATTGAGCTTGCGCAGACGACCGACCGGGATGCTGAGGGTGCCGGTGACGGCGGCCGGGGTCAGCTCGCGGGCGGTGATGTCGCGATCGTTGGGGATCACCTTGACCCAGTCGTTGTGGGCGGCCAGCAGAGCTTCGATCTCGGCCAGCGGCACATCCTTTTTCAGCTTGATGGTGAAGGCCTGGCTGTGGCAGCGCAGGGCCCCGATCCGCACGCACAGACCATCCACCGGGATAGCGGCGTTTTCGATACCCAGGATCTTGTTGGTCTCGGCCTGGCCCTTCCACTCTTCACGGCTCTGGCCGTTGTCGAGCTTGGTGTCGATCCAGGGAATGAGGCCACCGGCCAGTGGCACGCCGAAATTATCCACCGGCAGGGTGCCGGAGCGGGTCTTCTCGGTGATCTTGCGCTCGATGTCGAGGATGGCGGAGGCGGGATCCGCCAGCTCCACCGCCACTTCATCCCGCAGCATGCCCATCTGGGTGACCAGCTCGCGCATATGGCGGGCACCACCACCGGAGGCCGCCTGATAGGTGGCCACGCTCACCCACTCCACCAGATCGGCCTTGAACAGGCCACCCAGGGCCAGCAGCATCAGGCTGACGGTGCAGTTGCCGCCAACGAAGGTCTTGATGCCGTTGTTCAGGGCATCTTCAATGACGTCGCCGTTGACCGGATCCAGAATGATAACGGCGTCCTTCTCCATGCGCAGGGAGGAGGCGGCATCAATCCAGTAGCCCTGCCAGCCGGCGGCTTTCAGGCGCGGATAGACATCCTTGGTGTAGTCGCCGCCCTGGGCGGTGATGATGACGTCCTGCGCGGCCAGCGCCTCGAGATCGAAGGCGTCCTGCAGGGTGCCGGCATCGACGCCAAAATTGGGGGCGGCCTCACCGGCCTGGGAGGTGGTGAAGAAGGTGGGTTGAATGCGGGCAAAATCCTTCTCTTCCTGCATCCGGCTCATCAACACCGAACCCACCATGCCACGCCAACCGACCAAACCTACTTTTTTCATATTGTCCTACCCTGGATAGCTGCTTATAGAAATCGTGTGTGGTACCCGTGACCCCTGCCTTGGCGCCAGCCGTTTACAAGGGATTCACAATATATGAGTTGCAAAAAATGCGTCTGTCCACATTACGGATTGTGACGGCGGGCGCAAGTCGAATTGCGCAATATTCTGTGCCATTCGCTGCAATATCCGTCGGCCTGGCCGACCTGCGGGCAGCCGGTTGGCATCCTGCCTCCAGTTGGGGCATCATTGAGACCGACCGGCAGCCCCGCTGCCCCTCGGGGACGGCCCCGAGGCCTCCTGATACGCAGGGACGACCCTGCTTCCTGCGGAATCTGCCTTATGTCCTGGTTGCTATTGCTGTTGGCCGGCCTGTTCGAGGTCGCCTGGGCCATCGGCCTCAAGTACACCGACGGTTTCAGCCGTCCCCTCCCCACCCTGCTGACCCTGATCGCCATGGCCGTGAGCGTGCTGCTGCTCGCCATGGCGGTCAAACAGCTGCCCCTTGGCACCGCCTATGCGGTCTGGACCGGCATCGGCGCAGTCGGCACCGTGCTGATGGGGATCTGGCTGTTCAACGAACCGGCCACCCTGGCCCGGGTGCTCTGCCTGCTGCTCATCATCGTCGGCATTCTGGGGTTGAAGTTCATCGGTTAGGCGCGATGAAAGGGCCGGGTACACCGGCCCCGACGTGGCAAGCTCCAGGGGGCGATGTCAGCCCGGCGTGTTGCTGTGTTCCTCTGCTTGCAGATGTGTTCACAGGCGGTGGGGAAAGGCGGGTGGCACAGACGTGGCATGGCGCGTGATGGCGAGCAAGATCCGCCCCATGACCGCCCGGGCGAGCATGGGGCGCCTCCTTTTATCTTTCCGTCTGCTCCTTCAATCACTCCACCAGCGTCTGCTCGATGCGGGCCCCAGGCATCATCTGCGTGAGACCGGCAATCAGCCTGTCGCCGGCCTCCCACAAGGCTGTGCGCGGCATCGGCGGCAGACACTCCAGAATGAACCACATCCGGGGGGAAGAGAGGCTCAGGCGAGTGCGGATCCCCTGGCGCCAGTTCCAGCGGCGACAGGTGACGCCGAGATCGTCCCGCCACACCACCTCTCCTGGAGCCGGTGCCTCCTGGGTTGGCAGCCCTTCTTTGAGGGTGTCAAAGCATTCGCTGCCATCGGCAATCACCAGGCGCGGCGCTCCCACATAGGCCGCCAGATCCTCCCCGCCCACGGGAATGGCATACTCGATGCTGATGGCGTTGTAGAGATCGACCACGGGATCGATGGCGGGCAAGACGCCATCGCGCAGCATCCGCTTGCGCAGTGCCTGGGCCGAGCAGGGCGTGCGGGCAGGCTTGGCGCCAAACCCCTTGAACACCTGATCCCAGGCGGCCAGATGTTCAAGGGCCCAGGGGGCCTCGTCGGTGCCAAGGGCCGCACATGCCCGGGCCAGGGCCCGCTCCCCCACCAGAGTGTCAATCACGGGGGCGGCTTCCACTACGATGCTGAGGGCACAAAAGCCCGGCGCCAACCTGGCTATCTCGGGGTCTATACGGGGGATCATCGGGAACATTCAGCACTCCTGGTCAAGGTTCATCAAGACGGGGGGGGAACGGGCACGGGCGCTCCCCTCTTTTCCTTCCCCCGCCAACGGTTGACGCCATGATGAAGGGCACAGGGTCATAATAAAATTTACTTTATCTTAATTATGTTAAGTAAAACTGATGACCCAACCCTCTTTCCCATGAAAAATCGCCGCCCCGCAGCGCACCGCCCGGTCCCACTACCACACCCCGCCCATCCAATGCAGGCCTGGGCAAGCCCACACCATTGCCCTGGCCGCTTTCCCCGTCACTCATGCTATTATCTGCGTCCAAACATGAGCCCATAAAATCAGGACATTGTGATGACCGACCACACTTTTATTCCCGGCAAGGACGCAGCGCTGGAAGACTCCATCGAACGCTTCCAGACCAAGCTGCAAGCCCTGGGGTTTGATATCGAAGAGGCCTCCTGGCTCAACCCCGTGCCCAACGTCTGGTCCGTGCACATCCGGGACAAGGAATGCGCCCTCTGCTTCACCAACGGCAAGGGTGCCAGCAAGAAGGCGGCGCTCGCCTCCGCCCTTGGCGAGTATTTCGAGCGTCTCTCCACCAACTACTTCTTCGCCGATTTCTACCTGGGCGAGCAGGTCGCCAATGGCGACTTCGTCCACTACCCGAACGAGAAGTGGTTCCCCATCGAGGGGGATCAGCTGCCCGCCGGTCTGCTCGACAGCTTCACCCGCAAGTTCTACAACCCGGACGGTGAAGTGACCGCCGACATGCTGGTGGACCTGCAATCCGGCAACGAGGAGCGCGGCATCGTCGCCCTGCCCTTCGAGCGCCAGTCCGACCACCAGACCGTCTACATCCCGATGAACATCGTCGGCAACCTTTATGTTTCCAACGGCATGAGCGCCGGCAACACCCGCACCGAGGCCCGCACCCAGGGGCTGTCGGAGGTGTTCGAGCGCCACGTGAAGAACAAGATCATCGCCGAGGCCATCAGCCTGCCCCAGATCCCGGGCGAGGTCATCGCCCGTTACCCCGGCATCAAGGCGTCCATCGATGCACTGGAGGCCGAAGGCTTCCCCATCTACAGCTTCGATGCCTCCCTCGGCGGCCGTTATCCGGTCATCTGCGTGGTGCTGCTCAACCCGAGCAACGGCACCTGCTTTGCCTCCTTCGGCGCCCACCCGCGCTTCGAGGTCGCCTTCGAGCGCACCGTCACCGAACTGCTGCAAGGGCGCAGTCTCAAGGATCTGGACGTCTTCGTGCCGCCGTCGTTTGACAACGAGCAGGTGGCGGATCACCACAATCTGGAGACCCACTTCATCGACTCCTCCGGCCTCATCAGCTGGGATCTGTTCAAGGAAGAGTCCGACTTCGAGTTTGCCGACTGGGACTTCCGTGGCACCTCACAAGAGGAGTTCGACCACCTGATCGGCATCTTCCACGAGCTGGAGCAGCCGGTCTACATCGCCGACTACGAGCACCTGGGTGTCTACGCCTGCCGTATCCTGGTGCCCGGCATGTCCGACATCTATCCGGTGGAAGATCTGCTGCTGGCCAACAACACCATGGGGGCCCACCTGCGGGAAACCATCCTGGCGCTGCCGGCGCTCGAGTGGGACGCAGAGCAGTACATGGCCCTGTTCGACCAGCTGGATGAAGAGGGTCACGACGAGCGGACCCGGGTGCGCGAGCTGCTCGGCATCGCCGCCGCCAAGGGCACTGCCCTGCACACCCTGCGCGTCGGTGAGCTCAAAGCCATGCTGGCGCTGGCCGCAGGCGACCTGGAGAGCGCCCTCGACCTCATCGACTGGACCATGGAGTTCAACCAGTCGGTGTTCCCGGCGGATCGCGCCGCTTACTACCGCGCCCTGCGCGCCTGCGTCGAGCTTTTCCTCGACGAGGAACGCGACCCCGAGCAGTACCGTCCGGTGTTCGCCCGCATGTTCGGGGAAGAGACCCTGGCACAGGCGTGGGCCAACGCCCGCGGCGAGGCGCGCTTCCACGGGTTGGAAGCCGCCGATCTCTCCCTCTCCCAGTTCCCGCTGCACCAGAAACTGCTGGCCGCTTACGAGAAATTGCAAAAAGCCAAACGAATCCACACCTGGAACTGATATGCTGATATGACGAAGGGGCCCTGAGGGCCCCTTCTGTTTTATGGTCTACGCTTTGGCTGGCCGTGCCACAAAGATGAAATAAAAGACAAAAAATACCTCTTAGGGGGTTGTTAATTTGGCACTCATGGTGCAGTGCGGCCGCAAAGGTGCCTGGCCGGTACTTTTTTAAGGGTGTCCTTTATAAGTTCTTAAAAATCATAAAATTAATAACAGACTCATTTCTGTTTCACCTGAAACCTGGTGTAAAGAAACGCTTCCGGATGGTGAAAAATCCTGTAGTAAAATTACATTCACAATCTGTAATTCTTGATCGGAGTCAATTTTGGGGATCAGCCCCTTTGTTATGATTTCCACAGGCAAAATATGCAGGTACTGAGAATTGAAAGCAGAATCTCCCTTTGATTGTCTGAAGCCCGAAGCCATCGCCGCCCTGGCCGAAGACATTACCTATGCCAAGGCCACCAAGCCCGCATACAAGGTCATTCCCCTGGCCATCACCGCTGGCGCCTTCATCTCCATCGCCTTCGTCTTCTATATCACCGTCACCACGGGCTCAAGCGGCATGGCCTGGGGCATGTCCAAGCTGGTGGGCGGCATCTGCTTCTCCCTCGGTCTCATCCTCTGCGTGCTGCTCGGCGCCGAACTGTTCACCTCCACTACCCTCACCCTGGTAGCCAAGGCGGCGAATCGCATCAGCTGGGCCCAGCTGCTCAAGAACTGGGGACTGGTCTACTTCGGCAACCTCATCGGCGGTCTCATCATCGTCGGCCTCATCATCATGTCGGCGGAATACACGGCAGCGGATGGTCAGTGGGGGCTGAACGCCATGAAAGTGGCCCAGCACAAGATCCATCACACCTTCTTCGAGGCCGTGGCCCTTGGCATCCTCTGCAACCTCATGGTGTGTCTCGCCGTGTGGATGGCCTTCGGCGCCCGCAGCGCCACCGACAAGGTGATGGTGATGCTGCTTCCCGTCGCCATGTTCGTGGCCTCCGGTTTTGAGCACAGCATCGCAAACATGTTTATGATCCCGGTCGGTATCGCCATCCACAGCGTCGCGAGCCCGGAATTCTGGCAGGCCATCGGCCAGGATCCGGCAACCTTTGCCGACCTGACCGTGTCCAACTTCGTCCTGCACAACCTCATCCCTGTCACCATAGGTAATATCATTGGTGGTGGCGTCATGGTTGGGCTGACTTACTGGTTTATCTTCCGTCGCCATCATTAAGGATGGCGGCAGACACATAAATACCTTGAGAGGTAATGAAAATGGCAGAACTTAACGAACAGTTCCAAAAAGCATGGGAAGGCTTCGCAGCCGGTGAATGGCAGACCTCTGTCAACACCCGTGACTTCATCCAGAAGAACTACACCCCGTATGAAGGTGACGAGTCCTTCCTGGCTGGCGCGACCGAAGCTACCACCAAGCTGTGGGACAAGGTCATGGAAGGCATCAAGATCGAGAACCGCACCCACGCGCCGGTCGATTTTGATACCGACCTGCCCTCCACCATTACCGCTCACGATGCCGGCTATATCGACCAGAGCCTGGAGCAAATCGTTGGTCTGCAGACCGACAAACCGCTCAAGCGCGCCATCATCGCCAACGGCGGTATCAAGATGGTCAAGACCTCTTGCGAAGTGTACGGTCGCCAGCTTGACCCCATGGTCGAGAAGATCTTCACCGAGTACCGCAAGACTCACAACCAGGGCGTGTTCGACGTCTACACCAAAGACATCCTGAACTGCCGCAAGTCCGGCGTCATCACCGGTCTGCCGGATGCCTACGGCCGTGGCCGTATCATCGGTGACTACCGTCGTGTTGCCCTGTACGGTATCGACTTCCTGATGGCCGACAAACTGGCCCAGTTCAAGTCCCTGCAGGCCGATCTGGAAAACGGTGTCAACCTGGAAGCCACCATCCGTCTGCGCGAAGAGATCTCCGAGCAGCACCGTGCCCTGGCCCAGATGAAGGTGATGGCTGCCAAATATGGCTGCGACATTTCCGTACCGGCCAAGACCGCCAAAGAAGCCGTCCAGTGGACCTACTTCGCCTACCTGGCGGCGGTCAAGTCCCAGAACGGCGCGGCCATGTCCTTCGGTCGTACCTCCAGCTTCCTGGACATCTACATCGAGCGTGACCTGCAAAAGGGTCTGATCACCGAGCAAGAAGCCCAGGAGCTGATGGACCACATGGTCATGAAGCTGCGTATGGTTCGCTTCCTGCGTACCCCGGAATACGATTCACTGTTCTCCGGCGACCCGATGTGGGCCACCGAGACCCTGGCCGGTATGGGCGTTGACGGCCGTACCCTGGTCACCAAGAACAGCTTCCGTATGCTGAATACCCTGTACACCATGGGCCCGTCCCCTGAGCCGAACCTGACCATCCTGTGGTCCGAGAAGCTGCCGGTCGGATTCAAGAAGTACTGTGCCAAGGTATCCATCGAGACCTCTTCCGTTCAGTACGAGAACGACGACCTGATGCGTCCGGACTTCAACAACGATGACTACGCCATCGCTTGCTGTGTGTCCCCGATGATCGTCGGCAAACAGATGCAGTTCTTCGGCGCGCGTGCCAACCTGGCCAAGACCATGCTGTATGCAATCAACGGCGGTATGGACGAGAAGCTCAAGATCCAGGTCGGTCCCAAGACCGAAATGGTCACCTCCGAGTACCTCGACTACAACGACGTGATGGACAGACTGGATCACTTCATGGACTGGCTGGCCAAGCAGTATGTCGCCGCCCTGAACATCATCCACTACATGCACGACAAGTACAGCTACGAAGCCTCCCTGATGGCGCTGCACGACCGTGACGTCTATCGCACCATGGCCTGTGGTATCGCCGGTCTGTCAGTCGCCGCTGACTCCCTGTCTGCCATCAAGTACGCCAAGGTCAAGCCGGTACGTGATGCCGATGGCGTCTCCATCGACTTCGAAATCGAAGGCGAGTACCCGCAGTTCGGCAACAACGACGCTCGCGTCGATGACATCGCCTGCGACCTGGTCGAGCGCTTCATGAAGAAGATTCAGAAGCTCAACACCTACCGCGGTGCCGTGGCGACCCAGTCCGTGCTGACCATCACCTCCAACGTGGTGTACGGCAAGAAGACCGGTAACACCCCGGATGGTCGTCGCGCCGGTGCGCCGTTCGGCCCGGGTGCCAACCCGATGCACGGTCGTGATCAGAAGGGTGCCGTTGCTTCCCTGACTTCCGTCGCCAAGCTGCCGTTCGCCTACGCCAAAGATGGTATCTCCTATACCTTCTCCATCGTGCCAAACGCGCTGGGCAAAGACATGGAAGCCCAGAAAGCCAACCTGGCCGGCCTGATGGATGGTTACTTCCACCATGAAGCCAACCTGGAAGGTGGTCAGCACCTGAACGTCAACGTGATGAACCGTGAAATGCTGCTGGACGCCATGGAAAACCCGGAGAAATATCCGCAGTTGACCATCCGCGTATCCGGTTATGCCGTTCGCTTCAACTCCTTGACCAAGGAGCAACAGCAAGACGTCATCACCCGTACCTTCACCGCTTCTCTGTAATAGAGTCTCGGAGAACAAAAACCGGCGCCCAGGCGCCGGTTTTTTTATGGCTGTTTGGCAGTGTGCAAGCCGCTTCCCACCTCCCAGGCCCGCTGGCTCGTGGGCTCTGAGCCGCCCCCTCCGCCAGACATTGGCCCCCATCACGCCTCTCCACTGCCCTCCCGCACTTGATGCAAGGATGCGCTCATCGGCACTCAGGTACTCAGGTACTCAGGTACTCAGGTACTCAGGTACTCAGGTACTCAGGTACTCAGGTACTCAGGTACTCAGGTACTCAGGTACTCAGGTACTCAGAAAAGCAGAGCAGAACCATGCTCGACCACCACGAGTTTTGCATAGCAACCTCGATATATTCCCTCTCCCCTTGGGAGAGGGTCAGGGTGAGGGGAAACCACTCTACATCGCTAGCAAGCGCCAGAAAGCAACAAGGGCTGCAGAGTGTGAACTCTGCAGCCCTTGTGTCATGGATGCGGTTTAACGGGTGCTGGCTGCGTCAGAGGCGACCTCTCACGACTTCACGATGCTTTCATCTCACCATGAAGTTTCAAACTGCCTTTATCGCAAAAAACTGATCACTTATATGCCAAAAACTACAAGGGCAGCGGAGTCTCACTCCCCTGCCCCTATAGTAAGCAATAAACGGTGGTTTAAGGCTTAGCTCGCCCAGGTAATGATATGGTCGGCCCAGTCGCCGGCATGTACCTCATGGATCACCTTGCCGCGCACCGACTGACCGGCCTGGTGCATGGCGCTGCGGCTGCCGGTGATAAGGGGATGCCACTCTGGCAGGCTCTGCCCCTCCGCCAGCAGGCGGTAGGCACAGGTAGAGGGCAGCCAGTTGAACTCGGCAATCTTGTCGTGGGTGATCTGCAGGCAGTCCGGCTCTTTCTTAAAGCGGTTGCCATAGTCGGAGCACTGGCAGGTCTTGGTATTGAGCAGGTTGCAGGCCACGTTGGTGAACACCAGCTCCTCGGTGTCCTCGTCGATCAGCTTGTTCAGGCAGCACTTGCCGCAGCCGTCGCACAGGGACTCCCACTCGGCTGTGGTCATCTGTTGCAGGCTTTTTATCTGCCAGAAGGGGGCGGTCTGCACTTCGTTTAACTGCGGCACTTTTTGCTGCATGGCAATGGGCTCACTCAATACGCTGACAAGCGCGTGGTTATACGCCCTATGGCCCGATTTTTCAAGGTTGGCGGCAGTTTCACCTATTAGCTTCAGACAGACACTCCGGAGCAAATCTGCGATACCACAGTCATCCACATCGTTTTTCTCAGGCAAACTGTTTTTACCCTCAGAGATCCCCTCATTTTTAGAGACTCAAATAATTCCAAGTGTGCGGGTATATAAGCGGTGTTGCTTCAGGTAGTAGATAAATTTACCCATCAACAAGACCGCATTGGCTTCTTTCATTTTAGGCAGCAACTGGTAATAAATGACCCCTTGCCGAAAGAACGAATAGGTTCGGCTCTTGCTGGTATTGACCTTGATCGTTCTCTCTAGACCGACACTGTCTCCAGCCTTACCCAGCAGCGTCAGCAAGACGATGGCCAAGGCACTGAACAAAAACAGTCGGTCACGCCGGACCGGATTACTGATGTGCACATCTCCCATACCCATGCCGAATTTGTAATCTTTGATATCCCGAAAACTGGTCTCGATACCCCAGCGCTGGCCGTATAGTTGCAACGCCTTGGCGGCACTCAGATCGGTCCGGTTACTGGCCAGAAACCACGCGTCTTTCATGCCACTCTTGTGACAACAATAGACCCGCTCGACAGGCTGTCGTTGCCCAGTGAGCTCCACCTCCTTGAGGGTTCGGGTGCGCCCGGTCGGCGTTAGCCAGTCGCGGGCGGGAACCTGCTCTCCACCAGAGTAACCAACCAAAATATTTCCTTTAAATCTAATGATATAGGCAAAGCCTAGCTCTTGTTCCAGGCGCTCGAACAGCTCCATGTAACCAAACCCACGGTCAGCGACTACCGTCACGAAGATACCTTCTGGCAGGGTCTGCTTGAGTTTGGTGAGCAGCTCTTTCTCATGGGCATTGCGTTGCCCTTTGAGCAACGATTTTCGATGGGTTTTCCACAGCAGCGGAGTACTGCGGCCATGGTTGGTTTGCAGGCTGATAACCAAGGTGCTGTGATCATCGGCATCGAATTCGGTCCAGTCCATGGATACCACGATCTCGGTGCGTTCACCGACCACATAGGGAACCCAATCGTCAAAGAGGCTCCAGACGTTGAGCTTGGTGTTAGTGAGCAGGCGGTCCACCTGTTTCACCGCATGTTTGCGCTCGAGACCATTGGCCAAGGAGAGACCATTCCCGATGGCGTGGATGGCCAGCGAACCGGATTCGATAACCCCGAGGGTTGCATTGGCCAGGGAAAGAACACGCTTGGCATGCATGTCCTGTCCAAATATCTCGTTGATGTGGTTGAGGATTAGATCGTGGTTAAACATGGCGATTATCTGTCGGGTATTAGCTGGTCAAGGATGGCGATCATACCTCAGAAGCCGCGCCACGCCTCGCTCATACGAGGGGATGGTTAAG